>JAAWLY010000094.1 GCA_022798155.1 Lawsonibacter sp.
CCCGTGAAGTACGAGCGCTATGAGAATGGCACCTACTACTGGCAGTTCGAGGCCGTCATCAACGGTGAGATCGTCACCCAGGAGGCCGAGAGCAAGTACGTTGAGACCATCAACACCATGAAGGCCAACCGCTACGAGATCGTTGAGCTGCGCTACAACGCCGCCGGCGACGTGGTCACCGACGTGCGGAAGATCGAGCGCACCGACACCGGTGCTAGCGCGGCCACCTCCGGCCAGGACAAGATCTACGGCTATCCGTTCGCTGAGATCAAGACCTACACTGTCTCTAACCCCGCCGGCCACAAGGTCAACGACAAGGAGTCCATCTACGACGTGGTTCTGACCGGCGCTGACAACGTTACCGGCGCCGTTGGTGTGCATGACTTCCAGTTCGTCACACGTCCCCGCACCAACCTTCAGCACACTTCCGCTGGCGTCCGGTTCACCACCACTCAGATCGGCACTCTGCGTCTCCAGGGCCGCACCCTGTATGTCCTGGACGGCCAGCATGACTACGGCGTAGACTTCATCCGCGACGCCAAGGCCGTTGTCATCCAGCGCGAGGGTACCCTCACCGACAACAGCAAGAAGGTCCGCGCTTACGGCTCCGTCCAGGAGGCTATCGACAGCCTGGGCGACGCCGACAAGACCACCCAGGATACCAAGGAGTTCAAGGGCATCATCACCGCCGTCCTGAACAGCCAGGGCGTGGCTGAGTGGGTCGTGTTCTACTCCGACACCGTGGCCGAGACTAAGACCAACATCAATGATCCCTCCGCCATCATGAAGGTCCGCGTGAAGTATAAGCTGATCGGCACCAGCGAAGCTGAGGCCACCGAGTACGGCGTTGTGGACGCTGTCCGGATTCCTGGCACCAACCTCGCTCAGGTTCCCTCCCCCGATACCCACAGCGGCCGGAATATCCTTGGCGCTGGCTACACCACCGAGGCCTATAAGAAAATCCTTTGGGAGCCCAAGGCCGATCCTATCAAGGTCGTCGTCTTTAGCTACAGCCCCGTGGGCGGAGGGACTCCCGGCGCTGGCACCAAGACCGTGCGCGTGAGCTATCGGACAACCGCGGCCACTGCCTCCACTCAGGTTGGCTATCAGAATGTCACCCTCACCCTGGACAAGGCTGGCTTTGCCGATCTGGACGCCACCAAATTCACCGAAATTCCCTCTGGTTATAAGCTCAAGGCTGGCCCTACCGGCGAGGACTTCACACAGCTGATTGACGCCAGCACCAGCGGCGCCATCGCCGTGGAGGTTGAGAAGATGACGGTCAAGAGTGTGAGCGTCATCCCGACGCCCGCCAGCAGAGCTGCTCTCGCCACAATCGAAATTCCGGGTGGCGCTAACTCCGCCGCGATCGGCAAGGCCGTCAAGGCTGCCGGTTACTCCGTTGAGGTAACTTACGAGGATGATTCCACGGTGGTTCTCGAGGCGACCGCTGATGATCTGACGTGGGCTGCTGCCGCCGGCACTGGCAAGATCACTGTGAAGATGACCGGCGCTGGCACTGGAGGCGCTGACGTCGCGAGCACCGAGGATATTGACAGCGAGGTTTACGCCACAGTTAGCAAGGCTAAGCTCACCGGCGCGGGGGATATTGAGGACTACGAGGTCTCTTACGCGATTGACTCCGGAGAGACCGATAAGATCAAGGTCGGTGATACGATCACC
This sequence comes from Lawsonibacter sp., assembly GCA_022798155.1. GTDB lineage: Bacteria > Bacillota > Clostridia > Oscillospirales > Oscillospiraceae > Lawsonibacter. The sequence continues at coordinate 1,684 of JAAWLY010000094.1, forward strand.
ATCACCTACACGGCTGCGGAGGTCGGTGCGACCACTCTGCCCAGCGGTACACAAAGCGCCGCTGTTACCGGTGCTACTCCGGCTGCGGTTTCTACGACCGAGACTGATGGTAGCAAGCTTGTAGTGACCGATGGTACTGCCAGCGCGAAGGCAACCGTGGTTGTGACCATTAAGATTAAAACTATCACTAATGCAGAGCTTGAGGTTGTCACTACAATTGAAGCCTGATTTGCCAAACTTTTGCGTAGAGTGAATTGCTTTAGCGGATGCTGAGGTAAACGAACGAAGCCCCCGCGCCGAAAGGCGCGGGGGTTTTCCCCATGGATTTACTTGTCCTCCTCGAAAAAGGCCACCACCCGGTAGGTGGAACCCAAAATATTCAGCTGCTTCTGCGGGTCCGCGCTGTCCGGGCTCGCCTGCAAATACCAGCTGATGGTGTTTCCGTTCCACTTCAAGGTATTGTACTGCGTTGTAACAATTGAGCCGCTCCAGGGGAAGATCCACCTGGGCTCGTAGTCGTCTATGATAAACGCCACCAGCGGCTTTTTGGGGAACGTGAAGGATGTGGGGTTGCCGACGCCGCATTTGCCGTTTCCGACGTAAGTACCCGTCCAAATCTGGCAGTTGCCCTTTTGGGCCACCCGAGCGGCCAGGGCGGTGCGGGCGTCGGCCTGAGCCTTGATGGCCGCGTCGATCTTGGCGTTGTCGGCGTTGAAGTCATCCATCAGGACCTTGTCGGACTTCTCCCACTGGGAAAGCTGATAGTTGGGGGTCTGGTTGGTTGGCATAATGTTGTGCCTCCTTAAAATGTGATTGGGAGCACCGGAAGGCCTCTTCGGGTGCTCCTCAATAACTGCCGGAACTCCCGGAAAAATTGTACGTTTCCATACATTTATTGGAAATGAGGGGGCACTGCGCCCTTTTTGGGGCAAAAAACAGCCCGCCGGAGGGCGGGCGCTCAGGTCAGATATTCAGCCGCCGCCGCAGCTCTTTCACCCGGTCGCGGCCGATGGGCAGGGGGGGTGATGTCCCGCGGACCCGCAGGGCGAAGCTGCTATTGTTCCAGGGGAAGATATCCTGGATATACTTGAGGCGGACCAGGCAGGTTTTGTGGATACGGTAAAAGCCCTGGCTGGTCAGACGGCTTTCGAACTCGGACAGGGAGGAGCTGTCGGTGTATTTCTCCCCGGACAGGGTGTGGAGCAGGCAGCCCCGGCCGGCGCCGTCGGTTTCGATGTAAGTGATCTCATCCACATCCAGCAGGATGGTGTGGCGGTTGCTGCTGATGGCCAGCCGGCCCTCCTCGTTTTCAGCGGCGGCCGGCCTGTCCTGGCTGCACTGTTCCAGCACTTGCCGGATGCGGGCGGGGTCAAAGGGCTTGAGGAGGTAGTTGTCCACCCCCAGCTCGAAGGCGGTCACCGCGTACTCGGAGTAGGCGGTGGCAAAGATGATTTTGGCCGCCGGCATCAGCCGCCGGGCCAGAGAGGCCACCGTGGTGCCCTCCATGTCTCCCAGGTGGATGTCGATAAACAGGATGTCGAAGCTCTCTTTCTCCAGCAGGGCCATGGCCTGCACGCCGTTGCCCGCCTCCTGGATTTCGGCCTGGGGCAGGCACTGGCGAATCTGGTGGATCAGCTCCACCCGGGAATATTTTTCATCGTCAATCAACGCGATGCGCATAGGGCGCTCCTCCTTGGTAAATCGGATTCGGCCTGAGCCGGAGGCGACAGGGGGATGGAGAAGGCGACGGTGGAGCCGGAGGAGGTGCTGTCGATGGCAAAGGGACACTGCTCCCCATAGATACTCCGCAGCCGCTTGCGGACGTTGAACAGCCCGGAGTAGGTGGGGTCGTCAGGGTCCTGGAGTTTGGCCAGCACCTCCGGGGGAAAGCCCCGGCCCTGGTCGGACACCTGGATGTAGGCCCGCTCTTCGTCCTGACGGATCTGGATGCAGACCCGCCGGTCGTCCACCGCCACAAAGCCGTGGCGCACCGCGTTCTCCACAATGGGCTGGAGGATCAGCGGCGGCAGCCGCAGCCGGGTCAGGTCGTCGGGCAGCTCCTTGACCACATGGATGGCGTCTTCAAACCGGGCCTCGGTGAGAAACAGGTAGTTGTCCACGTTGGACAGCTCCTGCTGGAGGGTGACAAAGGGCTCGTTAATGGACAGGGTCTGGCGAAAGTAGTTGGCCAGCACCAGGATGGTCTCCCGGGCCCGGTTGGGGTCGGCGAGGCACAAAGCTGAGATGGTGTTCAGGGCGTTGAAGAGGAAGTGGGGGTTGATCTGGGACTGGAGGGCCCGCAGCTCGGCCTGCTGGCGCAGCTCCACCTGGCGCTGGGCCTCCAGCTGCTCCAGCAGCAGACTGCGGTTCATCCGGTCCATCACGGCGCTGAATACCACCAATCCCAAAGAATTTACCGCGATTTTGGGAATCAGGATGGCTTTCTCCAGGGCCGCAGCGTCAGCAAAGGGCCGGGCCACGGCCAGGATGATGACGCACTGGATCAGCTCAGCCGCCACCGTCAGCCCCACCAGGGCCAGCGGACGCCGGACACTCAGCCTGGAAAACCACCGGTAACACACAGCCCCCAGTATGCCGAAGGAGGCGGTGCCCAGCCCGCAGGCCAGAGAGGTAAAGCCGCCGAGATTGTAAAAATACCGGTGCAGGCCGCTGATCATCCCGGCAGATACCCCGGTGAGGGGGCCGCACATCAGTCCGGCGGCCAGAGTGCTGATGGTGCGGGTGTTGACAATGGCCCCCTGAAAGCTCAGCCCCGTGTAGGTGCTGGCGATGGACAGCAGCCCGAATACCAGCCCCAGCACCAGCTGGTTTGGAATCGAGCGGTCCTGCCGCTTCAGAATGGCCCGCAGGGGCCGCATCTCCGTGAGGACAGTGGCGGCCACCAGGAGCAAGCCGGCGTTGGTCAGCAAATAAATCGGCAGATTATCTTGAATCACAGCCAGCATCCCTCCCCACAGATTTCTTTCCTATAAGGTAGTGTAGCACGACTGTTTCCGTAATGCAAGAAGGAGGTGCCGTTCCCCCTGGATTTTTCACTGTTCTCCCCCAATTTCCTACTGTAGGCCCCAATTTTATTGACTTTCTCCCAAACAACGAATAAAATGACAGCGACGAGGTTGGGGAAAAATATCCCGGCCCTGTTCATTTTCATAGGTTTTAGCCAATCTATATGCAAAGAAAGGAAGAACGAGAATGAAGAAGTTTCTTGCGCTGACCCTTGCCCTTGCTATGTCCCTGTCTCTTGTCGCCTGCGGCGGCGACAAGCCCAGCAACAGTGCTGCCGGCAGCAACAACAGCAACAACGCCGCTGCCTCCCAGCCCGCCGCCTCCGGCAGCCAGGGTGCCGACGAGGTGAAGGGCCTGACCGAGGCTGAGCGCGCCAAGGAGTTCATCACCGTGGGCACCGGTCCCACCTCCGGCGTGTACTACCCCATCGGCGGCGCTTTTGCCACCGCCCTGAGCGACTGGGGCTACCAGACCTCCGCTGAGGCCACCAACGCCAGCGGCCAGAACATCACAAACATCCTCAACGGCGACTGCGAAATTGCCATCGCCATGCAGGACGTGTGCATGCAGGCCTATGAGGGCGTTGACGCCTACGCCGACCAGGCTCCCGCCAGCGGCCTGCGCGCCATGATGCGCCTGTGGCCCAACTACGTGCAGCTGGTCACCACCGCCAACACCGGCATCAAGTCCGTTGAGGACCTGCGCGGCAAGCGCGTGGGCGTGGGCGCCGCAAACTCCGGCGTTGAGGTCAATGCCCGCACCATCTTGGCCGCCTATGGTATCACCTATGACGACATTACTCCCGACTACCTGGCTTACGGCGAGGCCATCGACAACATGAAGAACGGCCAGTGTGACGCCGTGTTCGTCACCTCCGGTCTGCCCAACGCCACCGTGATGGAGCTGGGCGTGTCCTACGATATGGTGGTTGTGCCCATCGACGGCGCCGGCCGGGACAAGCTGATTGCTGAAAACCCCATCTACGCCGCCTCCGTCATCCCCGCCAACACCTACAACAACACCGAGGATGTAGAGGGCGTGTTCGTCTACAACATCATGCTGGTGCGTGAGGACCTGAGCGACGAGATGGTCTACGACATGCTGGAGGGCGTGTTCGCCAACATCAGCACCATTAAGAACTCCCACAATACCGCCAACGAGAACATCGACATCACCTTCGGCGTGGACGACATCCAGCTGCCCCTGCACCCCGGCGCCGAGGCCTTCTGGAGAGATAACGGCTACATTGATTAACCTGACAGCTGCGTTAGTTTGACCCTTAACTGGAGCGGTGCGGGCGGCGGCACTCCGTCTCCCACACCGCCTCTGTTATAAATGAGAGAGATTGGTATGAGAGTAAAACGAGGCCATGCGCTTCTGGCCGCAGTGCTTCTCGCCGCGCTGGCGGCCTTTGTGTATTGGGGGGTTCTAATTCCATCCGGCACCTGGTTTCAGCTGTACGACCGTGACCAGGAGCAGGTGGTGCTTTCAGTCCCCATTCAGCCCGGAGACCAGCTCCAGCTGGAGATCGAGCACTCTGCGGAGCACTTCCCCTGGCTGGAGTTCTATACGGTCACCGACGATCTGCAATTTAATTTGGACGCCATTGCCGTAGGAGGCTACGGCGCCGGCGTCCCGGCTGAGATGAGCGTGCCCACCCGGATTGAGGACGGCCTGGTCTGGATGGAGGACATCAACAGCCTGTTCCCCCACTTTAGCTGGATCACATCCAATCGGTATATGAAGGGCTTCTCCATTAACGGAGTGGAGGTGTTCGACTTCCGGTCCCTGCCTGACGCCAGCAGGATTCGGGGAGAAATAATCACAACGAGGGGGTATCTCTTCCGTGGCTGAAAATGAAAAAAAAGTGACCTCGATCCCAGACGACGGCGCTCCGCTGGACGCCGCCAAAGGCGCCGAGATCATGGAAAAATACGAAAAAGAGTCCAATACCCGCACATTTGACAGCGAACTTGTAAAAAAAGTGGTCTATGTGTTGTGCCTGTTCTTCACGCTGTACCATCTGGCCTATGCCTCCGGCATCCGGGCGATTCAGCTGGTCAACATCAAGCACTACGCCATCCATGTGGGCCTGATTCTGGTGCTGGGTTTTCTCTATTTCCCGGCCTTCAAAAAGGCCAGCCGCAAGCACATTCCCTGGTATGACTGCATCCTGGTCCTCCTGTCCGCCAGTATGCCGGTATATGTGTTTGTCCGCTACAACACCTTTATCTCCACCGGGTTCCAGGGCGAAACAATCGACATTGTGATGGGCACCCTCCTGATCCTCCTGGTCATGGAGTGCTCCCGCCGGGTCTGCGGCCCAGCCCTGTCCGTACTGTCCGCAATCTTTCTGATTTACGGGCTCTTCGGCCGCTACTTCCCCTGGGTGTTCATGCACCGGGGCTACTCCTGGAGCCGTATCGTCATCTATCTGACCACCGATATTTACGGCATCTACGGCACCTCCATTGCCACATCGGCCACCTACATCGTGCTGTTCATCATCTTCGGTGAGGTCATGAACAAGTGCGGCATGGGCCAGTTCTTCAACGACATCGCCAACGCCCTGGCCGGACACACAAAAGGCGGCCCCGCCAAGGTGGCGGTGCTGGCCTCCGGCTTCTTGGGCTCCATTAACGGCTCCGCCGTGGCCAACGTGGTGACTACCGGTGCTTTTACCATCCCCCTGATGAAAAAGACAGGCTACTCCAAGGAGTTTGCCGGCTCGGTCGAGGCTACCGCTTCGGTGGGCGGCCAGCTGCTGCCCCCCATCATGGGCGCAGCCGCCTTTGTCATGGCCGAGACCCTGGGCGTGAAGTACGGGGAGGTCATCAAGGCCGCGGTCATCCCGGCTCTGATTTACTATCTGGGTATCATCCTCCAGGTGCAAATGCGGGCCACTAAGGACAAACTCCACGGCATCCCCAAGAGTCAGCTGCCCAAGGTGGGGCAGGTGATGCGGGAGCGGGGGCACCTGCTCATCCCCATCGTCTTCCTGCTGTATATGCTGATCTGGAGCGGCAAGACGGTCATCGCCAGCGCCTTCTGGACCATTCTGGTCACCATCGTGGTGGCGGAGCTGCGGCCCATCAGCCGTATGTCCCTGAAGGACATCTGCGACGCTTTCGCCACCGCCGCCAAGTCCATGATTTCGGTGGGCATCGCCTGTGCCTGCGTGGGCATTGTGGTGGGAGTCTGCGGACAGACCGGCTTTGCCCTGAATGTGGCCCGGGCCATCATCAGCATTGGCAAGACCCATCTTATGCTGACCCTGTTCTTCACCATGGTCACCTGTATGATTCTGGGCATGGGCCTGCCCTCCATCCCCTCCTACCTGATTACCGCCACCATCGCGGCCCCC
>JAAWLY010000095.1 GCA_022798155.1 Lawsonibacter sp.
AGATGGCCGACTTCTTCAAGGGCGTCCGGGCCGACTTCATCAAGGACGGCACCCTGGACCCCATCTCCATGGCCACCGACACCCAGTGCCTGAACTACCAGATCCCCGGCGGCATGCTGTCCAACCTGATCTCCCAGCTGAAGATGATGAACGCCATCGACCGTCTGGACGAGGCTCTGGCCGAGACCCCCAAGGTCCGGGCCGACATGGGCTATCCCCCGCTGGTCACCCCCACCAGCCAGATGGTGGGCTCTCAGGCTGTGCAGAATGTGCTGGCCGGCGAGCGCTACAAGGTCGTGGGCAAGGAGATCAAGGCCTACTGCCGGGGCGAGTACGGCCGCACCCCCGCCCCCATCGACCCCGACATTCAGAAGAAGATCCTGGGCAACACCCCCGTGGTGGAGGGCCGCTTTGCCGACTCTCTGGAGCCCGAGTTTGAAAAGACCAAGAAGGAACTGGGGGCCACCGCCAAGAGCGACGAGGACGTGCTGAGTTATATCGCCTTCCCCCAGGTGGCCATGGCCTTCTTCAAAGACCGTGAGGCCGGCTTCCCCAAGAAGGCGGACCCGGCCAAGAAGGCCGCCGCCCCCGCCGCCAAGAAGGAGTCCGACCTGCCCCCCATGCCTGCCTGGCAGGGCCATGTGTACTACGCCAACGTGCCCGCTTCCGCGTCCAACGGGGTGAATACCCGGCCCATTCAGCCCTTCGCGGCCAGCTATCAGCCCCCCCACCTGGTGATGGGCGCCCGGGACAACTGCCCCGGCACTTATACCATCACCATCGACGGCAAGGCTTACGCTGTCTCCGTGGCCGCCGCTGACGGCCCCGCCCCCGCTGCGGCTCCTGCCGCCGCTCCGGCTCCTGTGGCCGCCGCCCCCGTGGCTGCGCCCGCCCCTGCTGCCGCGCCCGCGCCCGCCCCGGCCCCCGCTGCGGCTCCTGCCGCTGCCCCCGCCGCCGGCGAGACCGCTGTTCGCAGCCCCATGCCCGGCAATATCTTCAAGGTGGAGTGCAAGCCCGGCCAGGCCGTGAAGGCCGGCGACGTGCTCATCGTCCTGGAGGCTATGAAGATGGAAATCGAGGTGTCCGCCCCCGTGGACGGCACCGTCAAATCCGTGGCCGCCGCCGTGGGCGCCGCTGTCAATACCGACGACCTGCTGGTAACTCTGGGCTGATTCCGGATATATTAAGTCCCCGGCCACAAGGTCGGGGACTTGTTTTGCACACTCACGTTTTGAGATTCAGTCCGCCGCGGGCTTTCAGTGCCGCGCCCTCCAGTTCGTGGAGCGAGTAAAGTCCATCCAGCGGTCCGCCGTCCAATTTGACAGAGGCTCCCAGGGCCCGCAGGGACATCGTGGCCTCATACACACTGGTGTGGGCCCAGCGGTCCGGGCTGCTCAGGGTCAGTGAGTGGTATTTGCTCTCCAAGGATACGAACAGTCCCCGGATGCTGCTTTGAACCTTCTCACCATCCAGAACGCCATCTACCATTTGGGCAAAGGAAGTGGCAACCTCATTCTTTCTCATCTCATAGGTCTGTTCCAGCTCCAGCGTTTTTTTCTCCAGCTCCACGCCGGAGAAAGCGTTTTTCAGAGTTTCGTTCACGACCTCATGGGCGGCGGACAGGATGTCCGCCGTTTCTCCCAGCTCTCCATACTGGTAGCTGGCAGAGTTGAAGGAGATGCTGCAATCGAGGACAGAGCTCCCCCTATGGCCGTCCCCGATGAAGGCCAGCTTTGCATGTATGGAGACGGTTTGGGTGGTGCTTCCGTCTTCCTCTGCTGTCTCCGTGACCTGGGGACGGAACATATCCTCCCAGGTGGCGGGCTTCAAGAGGAGCGGTTCTCCAAGGCGGTCAAAGTCAATCGGCGGCCCCTTGAGGGGCTGCGACTTAACTGCGGCAGTGGTACATCTGGCGGAGACTTGCATCGAAGCCTGATTTATGGTCATGATGGGTTCCTCCTTTGGATTATCGTTCTTTTTATCGGCAAGTTTTGGCAAATAGTTAAGGAATCCCCGATGAAAACCGGGGACTTATTTTGTGTTTGGGATTGTTTTTCGTCACAACAGCGTGTATAATGTAAACTAGTAAAATACCGACTGCACATGAGGAGGAATATTATGGAAAAGCTGCTGGAACTGCTGGAGCAGGACTGCACCATGCCGGTATCGGCGCTGGCCGCCGCCGCCGGGGTGAGCGAGGAGGAGGCCAAGGCCGCCATCAAGAAATACGAGGATGAGCGGACCATTCTGGGCTATCAGGCCATCATCGACTGGGACCGCATCCACAAGGACAGCGTGACCGCCCTCATCGAGGTCAACGTGACCCCCCAGTCCAAAGACGGCTTCGACCGCATCGCCGAGCGCATCTACCAGTACGACGAGGTGGAGAGCATGTATCTCATGAGCGGCTCCTTCGACCTGACGGTTATCATCTCGGGCCGTACCCTGCGGGAAGTGGCCCAGTTTGTGGGCGAGCGGCTGGCCCCCATCCAGGGCGTTACCGGCACGGCCACCCATTTTATTTTGAAGAAATATAAAGAAAAACATCTGGTGTTCCGTCCCCAGGACCCGGAAGAAAGGGAGTACATCTTCGTATGAACTATGACAGCATCCTCAACCAGAGGATACAAAACATCAAGCCTTCCGGCATCCGGAAGTTTTTCGACATTCTGGAGGAGATGACCGACGCCATCTCCCTGGGCATCGGCGAGCCCGACTTTGTCACCCCTTGGCACATCCGGGATGCGGGCATCTACTCCCTGGAGCGGGGCCGCACCAAATACACCTCCAACGCCGGTATGCTTCAGCTCCGCCGGGAGATTGCGGCCTACCTCAACCGCCGCTTCGACCTGCAGTACGACTACGCCAGTCAGATTCTGGTGACGGTAGGCGGCAGCGAGGCCATCGACCTGGCCCTGCGGGTGCTGGTGGAGCCGGGGGACGAGGTGATTGTCCCCACGCCCTCTTTTGTGTGCTACGGCCCCCTGGCCGAGATGGCGGGGGCTGTGCCGAAGTATCTGGAGCTGAAAGCGGAAAACCAGTTCCGCCTTACCGCCGAGGAGCTGAGAGCCGCCATCACCCCCAAGACCAAGGTGCTGGTGCTCCCCTTCCCCTGCAATCCCACCGGGGGAACCATGGAGCGCAAGGACCTGGAGGCTGTCGCCCAGGTGCTGCGGGATACCAACATCATGGTCATCTCCGACGAGATCTACGCCGAGCTGACCTACGGCCGCCGCCACGTCTCCCTGGCCAATCTCACCGACATGTACGAGCGCACGGTGGTGGTCAACGGCTTCTCCAAGAGCCACGCCATGACCGGCTGGCGGATGGGCTACGTCTGCGCCCCCAAGCCTATTATCGGGGCCATGACCAAGCTCCACCAGTTTGGCATCATGTCCGCCCCCACCACCAGCCAGTACGCCGCCGTGGAGGCCATGCGCAACGGCGACGGGGACATCGAGCATATGCGGGAGGAGTATGACCGCCGCCGCCGGTATCTGGTAGAGAACCTCAACCGTATCGGCCTGCCCTGCTTCGAGCCCAAGGGGGCCTTCTATGTGTTCCCGGATATCCGCTCCACCGGCCTGACCAGCGAGGAGTTCTGCGAACGTTTCCTGCTGGAGGAGAAAGTGGCGGTGATCCCCGGCTCCGCCTTCGGCCCCGGCGGCGAGGGCTTCGTCCGGGCCTGCTACGCCGCCTCCATGAAGGATATCGCCGAGGCGGTGGCCAGAATGGACAACTTCCTCACCAATTTGAGGAGAAAACAAGGAAGAGAGGGGTAAATTATGAACATCGTATGCTTAGATATGGAGGGCGTCCTGGTCCCTGAGATCTGGATTGCCTTTTCCGAGGCCAGCGGCATCCCCGAGCTGCGCCGCACCACCCGGGACGAGCCGGACTACGACAAGCTGATGCAGTGGAGGCTGGGGATTTTGAAGGAGCACGGCCTGGGGCTGAAGGAGATCCAGGCCACCATCGCCGCCATCGACCCCCTGCCCGGGGCCAGGGGATTTCTGGACAAGCTCCGGTCCGAGGCTCAGGTCATCATCCTCAGCGACACCTTTGAGCAGTTCGCCAAGCCCCTGATGGAAAAGCTCAACTGGCCCACCATCTTCTGCAACACCCTGGAGGTGGGGGAGGACGGGGAGATCACCGGCTACAAGATGCGCTGCGAGAGGTCCAAGCTGACCACCGTGAAGGCCCTGCAGTCCATCGGCTACGACACCATCGCCGCCGGCGACAGCTTCAACGACCTGGGGATGATCCAGGCCAGCAAGGCGGGCTTTTTGTTCAAGTCCACCGACGCCATCAAGGCCGCCCACCCCGAGCTGCCCGCCTTCGAGGAGTTCGACGACCTCCTTGCCGCCATCGAGGGGGCATTGGAATGACAAATTTGTTTGACAACCTGCCCTTCAAGCCCGCGAATATCCTCCTGCCCCAAAACTGCGACCTGTCCCTGTGGTCGGTGGTGGCCTGCGACCAATACACCTCCCGGCCCGAGTACTGGCAGCGGGTGGAGGAGCGGGTGGGCCGGGCCCCCTCCGCCCTGCGGCTGATCCTGCCCGAAAGCTGCCTGGAGGGCCCTAATGTGGAGACGGACATCATGGAGATCAACAACACCATGAGCCGCTACCTCCGGGAGGGCCGCTTTCAGGAGTACCCGGACAGCCTGATCTATGTGGAGCGCACCCTGGACAACGGAAAAGTCCGCCGGGGCCTCATCGGCATGGTGGACCTGGAGGCCTACGACTACGAGCCCGGCTCCACCGCCTCCATCCGGGCCACCGAGGGCACGGTCTTATCCCGTATCCCGCCCCGGGTGGCGGTGCGGAAGAATGCCCCCATTGAGATGCCCCACATTATGCTGCTGATGGACGACCCCAACCGCATTATCATCGAACCCCTGGCCGCGCGCACGGGGGAGATGGAACTGCTCTACGACTTTGATCTGATGGAGCGGGGGGGCCATATCAAGGGCTGGCGGCTCAGCGAGGAGCTGAAAGCCTGGGTGCTCCAGGCCCTGAGTACCCGTCAGGCCCAGGTGGAGGAGGATCTGGACGGCCTTCTCTTTGCGGTGGGAGATGGCAACCATTCCCTGGCCACCGCCAAGGCCTGCTATGAGCGGCGGAAGGGTCTGACCAATCCGGATCAGTGGCCTGGCCTGCCCTCCCGGTACGCCCTGTGTGAGCTGGTCAACCTCCACGACGACTCTCTGGAGTTCGAGCCCATCCACCGGGTGGTCTTCGGCGTAAAGCCGGAGGAGCTGCTGGACGCGCTGATGACCTACTACCCCTCCGCCGTCCAGGGCAGGGGGGAGGGACACACCCTGCCCTTTGTGGTCAACCGGTGGAGCAGAGGGGAGATCACCGTGGAAAAACCCACGGCCCAGCTGGCGGTGGGCACCCTCCAGAACTTCCTGGACGACTACATAGCCGCCCACCCCAAGGCCCGGGTAGACTACATTCACGGGGCGGACGAGGCCCAGGCCCTGGCCGGGGAGCGGGAGGACGCGGTGGCCTTCCTGCTGCCCCCTATGGGCAAGGAGGAGCTGTTCCCCACCGTTATCCACGACGGGGTGCTGCCCCGCAAAACCTTCTCCATGGGGGAGGCCCACGACAAGCGGTTTTATCTGGAGGCCCGGAAGATACGCAAATAGGCACATAATGGGGACAAGGGTTCTGCCCTTGTCCCACAGGACGAATCATTTTGCGGGGAGGAAAACGCCGTGGAGATTTTGGCCCATGCGAAATTGAATCTGACCCTGGACGTGTTGGGCAAGCGCCCCGACGGCTACCATGACCTGCGGATGGTGATGCAGTCGGTGGAGCTGGCCGACGTCCTCAACCTGTCTTATAACGACACAGGGGAACTGAGGGTGGGCACAAACCTCCATTTCCTGCCCAACAATGAGAAAAATCTGGCCGCCCAGGCCGCCCTGCGCTGGTGGGAGGAAAAAGGCTCCGCCCCCCGGGGGCTGGAGATCAACATTGAGAAACATATCCCCGTCTGTGCCGGCCTGGCTGGGGGGAGCAGCGACGCCGCCGCCGTCCTCCGGGCGCTGAACGAGATGGAGCGGGCGTGCCTCCCGCTGGAAGAGGTGGCCCGGATTGGGGAGCGGGTGGGTTCCGACGTGCCCTACTGTGTGATGAGGGGCACCGCCCTGGCCGAGGGACGGGGAGAGGTCCTCACTCCGCTGCCCCCCCTGCCCCAGTGCTGGGTGGTGCTGTGCAAGCCGGAGTTCTCCATCTCCACCCCGGCGCTGTTCGCCAAAATCGACAGCGTCCGCCTGCGCTGCCGGCCCGATACCCAAGGGGCCATTGCCGCCCTGGAGGCGGGGGACCTCCACGGCGTGGCCCGACGGATGTACAACGTCTTTGAAGACGCCCTGCCCGACCGCCAGCGAGCCCGGGTGACCGACCTGAAAAATATTTTGATCCAGAGCGGCGCCCTGGGCGCCAGCATGAGCGGCACCGGCCCCACCGTTTTTAGCTTGTTTGACGACGAGGGGCGGGCCCGGGAGGCCCAGGAGCGGCTGCTGGACTGCGGCGGAGAGGTCTTTATGACCCAGACAGTTTGAAGGGAGCGGGGCGGCACCGGAGAGGGCGCCGCCCCTTTTTCGTCCGGTTCCCCCTTTTCTTTTCGCCGGCTTTGTGGTATACTATTTCATGAATTTGTACGTAAAGGTTGGAGACTGGTTTGGACAATGTAACCCTCATCGGAATGCCGGGCTCGGGGAAGAGCACCGTGGGCGTATTGCTGGCTAAGCTGCTGGGATATCGGTTCCTGGACGTAGACCTGCTTATTCAGGAGCGGGAGGGGGCGCTGCTCCAGGAGATTTTGGATCTGCGGGGAACGGCCGCCTTTTTAGATGCCGAGGAGGCGGCGGTGCTGAGCCTGAACTGCCGCCGCACGGTGATTGCACCTGGGGGGAGCGCTGTATGCCGGGAAGGGGCGGCCCTCCATCTGAAGGGGATGGGGCCGGTGGTCTATCTCCAGGTTCCGCTGGCGGAGCTGGAGCACCGGATTCAAAACCTGTCCACCCGGGGCATCGCCATGGAGCCGGGCCAGACCCTGGCCGACGTGATGGCCTGCCGGGAACCCCTTTACAACAAATATGCCGACCTGACCGTACCCTGTCCCCCGGGGCAGGAGCTGGCCCGGACCGCTCAGATTGTGAAGGAGCGGCTGGAGGGGTTCGGAAAATAACGCCCCAGCCTGCAGGGAAAAGCGCAGGCCGCGCCGGAGCGCTCCGGCGTGAATGAGAAAAGGAAGATTTTCAGCACATGACATTTCAAAATCTGGGGCTGAACGCCCCCATCTTAAAGGCCCTGGAGGAGCAGGGCTATGCAAAGCCATCTCCCATTCAGGAGAAGGCCATCCCCCCCGCCCTGGCCGGGCGGGACGTGCTGGGCTGTGCCCAGACGGGTACCGGCAAGACCTGTGCCTTCGCCGCCCCCATTTTGCAGCGCCTCAGCGCCAGAATCCCGGTACCGCTCAATGGGTCCCGGCCCATCCGGGCGTTGATCCTCACCCCCACCCGGGAGCTGGCCATCCAGATTGGGGAGAGCTTCGAGGCCTATGGCAAATACCTGAAGCTGCGCCATGCCGTCATCTTTGGCGGGGTGGGCCAGAACCCCCAGGTGGAGGCCCTGAAAAAGGGGGCTGACATCCTGGTGGCCACCCCGGGGCGGCTGATGGACCTCCACGATCAGGGCTTTGTCAATCTAAACGCCCTGGAGATCTTCGTGCTGGACGAGGCCGACCGGATGCTGGACATGGGCTTTATCCACGACGTACGGAAGATTCTCAAGTGGCTGCCCCAGAAGAAGCAGACCCTCCTCTTCTCCGCCACTATGCCCCCGGAGATCACTGACCTGGTGAACTCTCTGCTGAAAAACCCCGTCAAGGTGGCGGTGGACCCCATCTCCTCCCCGGTGGAGGTGATCCGCCAGAGCGTCTACCTGGTGGACAAGGGGAACA
>JAAWLY010000096.1 GCA_022798155.1 Lawsonibacter sp.
ATCAGAAATATAGACTGTTTCAGAGGCATTGATGATGCTGTACCCGTCAGCGGGGTCCACCTCCTCCACGACATAGGTGTCGCTTTTCGACAACCTGAAATCCCGTCTATAATGACGGGATTTTTTATGCCCCCGGAAGGAAATTTAAAAATTTCTACAAGGAAAACAAGAGAGATATGAGAGAAATATAGACAAAAAGACAGTCCCTTTTATATGATTAGCATGTTAGAAACGCGGTGGAACCGGGGCACGCGACCGGGTTGACCGTGTATCATTAAAGGAGGAATTTAAATGAAAAAGCTCACAGCTTTGCTGACCGCCCTGGCGCTGGCCCTCTCGTTAACCGCCTGCGGCCCCCAAACCCCTGCCCCCAGCTCCAGCAGTGCCGCTCCCGCCGGCAGCAGCAGCACCCCTGACAGCTCCGCCCAGCCTGTCGATGACAGCTACACCTCCCTGGACGACTTTATTCTCTGGAATGAGGACGGCACCCTGACCACCACCGGCCGTGACGCCACCGGCCAGAACGCCGTGGTTTCCTCCGGCAAGTATGAGGCCTCCAAGATTGGCCGCACCATCATCGAAAACGGCGGCAACGCCGTGGACGCGGCGGTGGCCGTGGCCTTCACCCTGGGCCTGGTTGAGCCCAACGCCACCGGCCTGGGCGGCGGCGGCTTTATGACCATGCGCTCCGCCGAGACAGGCGAGATCAAGTTCATCAACTTCCGTGAGTGCGCTCCCGCCGCCGCCACCCCCGACATGTGGCAGGTGGACGCCGAGGGCAAGGTCATCGGCGGCCAGAATATGTCCGGCGGCAAGGCTGTCGGTGTGCCCGGCACAGTGGCCGGTATGCTGTACGCACTGGAGAACTACGGCACGATGTCCCGGGATGAGATTGTGGCCCCCATCATTGAGCTGGCCGAGAAGGGTTTCACCGTCACCCCCACCTTATCCTCGGACATGAACAACACCTATGACAAGCTGATGCTCTACTCTGAGAGCGGCAAGATCTTCCTGAAGGATGTTGACGGTATGCTTCTGCCCTACGATGTGGGGGACACCTTTGTCAACAAGGATTATGCCAAGACTCTGCGCCTGATTGCCAAGGACGGCGCCGATGTGTTCTACAAGGGCGAGATTGCCGAGGCCATGGTGAAGGCCGTCCAGAAATACGGCGGGCTGCTGACCATGGAGGACCTGGCCAACTACCAGGTGGAGGTCATGGAGCCTGTCCACGGCACCTACCGCGGCTATGACATCTACTCCTCCCCCTCCCCCTCCTCCGGCGGCACCATCATCCTGGAGATTCTGAACATCCTGGAGAACTTCGACGTCCCCTCTATGGAGCATGACTCCGCCGAGAAGCAGCACCTGGTGGGCTCCGCCTTCGCCATGGCCTACGCCGACCGGGGCGAGTACATGGGCGATACCAAGTATGTTGACGTGCCTGTGAATGGTCTGGCTAACAAAGATTATGCCGCCAAGCTGGCCGCTAAGATCGACATGGACACTGCCATGACCAATGTGCTCCCCGACGATCCCTGGATGTACGAGCATGAGGATACGACCCACTTCTCCGTGGCCGATAAGGAAGGCAATATCGTCTCCGTCACCTTTACCGTGAACGGATACTTCGGCGCCACTGTGGCCGCCGACGGCTACGGCTTTATCCTGAACAACGAAATGGGCGACTTCAACGTGGGCGCCGGACACCCCAACTCCATCGCCGGCGGCAAGACCCCCCTGTCCTCCATGTCTCCCACCATCATCATGAAGGACGGCGAGCCCTTCGCCGCCATCGGCTCCCCCGGCGGTACCACCATCATCGCTACTGTGGCTCAGATCTGCTCCAATCTGATCGACCACGGCATGACCATGCAGGAAGCCGTTGACGCCCCCCGTATCGCTGGTTTTAGAGATACCACTTTGAGTTACGAGAGCCGTTTCTCTGCTGAGACGATTGCGGAGATGGAGGCCAAGGGTTGGACCATGAACGCCAGTGACGAGTTCAATCGCAGCTTCGGCTCTGTCAACGCGGTCCGCTATGCCGAGGACGGCACCCTGGACGGCGCCGGCGATCCTCGCCGCGACGGCAAGGCGCTGGGCTTCTAAGCGCAGATTGAAAAACGGAAAGGAACGATTATCATGAAAAAATTACTTACTTTTGCTCTGGCCGCGGCCATGGCCCTCTCTCTGGCCGCCTGCGGCGGCGACAGCAAGACCCCCGCCGGCTCCAATAACAACAACACCCCCGCCAGCACCTCTGGCTCCCAGACCGGCGGCGACGCCTCTGGTTTGCCTGAGATCGAAGCTGGTTCCTGCGCCACCCCTGCCGTCCTCACCAGCGTCGGCCAGAGCGCTGATGTGGAGATCGTGGGCACCCTGTGCAGCAAGGCCGGTATTGAGGTCACTCTCGACAATGATATCAAGGCGGATGAGCTGCCCGCCGACTGCAAGACGCTCATTCTGGCGGTAGGCGGCTCCTCCAAGGGCCTGGGCGCCGCCGGCATCGATGCTGACCAGGAGCTGGCCCGCACCGAGGAGCTGTTGGCCAAGGCCAAGGAACAGGGCGTCACCGTGGTGGCCCTGCACACCGGCGGCTCCGCCCGTCGGGGCACCCTGTCCGACTCCTTTATCACCCCCTCCTTTACCTCTGCTGACATCGCGGTGGTGGTTTCCGAGGGCGACTCTGACGGCCTGATGAGCGGCATCCTGGCCGACAACAGCACCCCCAGCGCCTATGTGGAGCAGGTGGCCGACTGCATCGCCACCCTGCAGACCCTGTTCGGCATCGCGTAATGGAACACATTCTTCCCGCCCCTTCGGGGGCGGGAGACAATAAAATCTGGAAGAAGGAAAACAAATGACCGCTTATGTCATCACATTTGTCATCATGGTAGGCGTGTTCATGGTGGGGTGCTTCGCGCTGAAGCTGCCGGTGGGCGTGTCTATGATGATCGCCGCCCTGTGCGGCGCGATCCAGGGCGGCCTGGGTCTGGAGACCCTGCGTATGATGGTAGAGGGCGAGTTCGGCTATGTGGACACCATCCTCACCATCGGCTGCGCCATGATCTTTATGAAGGTCATTGAGGACTCCGGCGCGCTGGACGCCCTGAGCAGCCTGATTATCGAGAAGTTCCACAAGGTCCCCGCTGTACTGCTCATCCTCATCATGCTCATCATCATGTTCCCCGGCATGATCACCGGTTCCTCCACCGCAGCCGTGCTGTCCGCCGGGTCCATCATGGCTCCCGTGCTGGCCCTTATGGGCATCGACGCGGTGACCGCTGGCTCTATCATCGCCATGGGCGCCCTGCTTGGCATGATCGCCCCCCCGGTCAACACCGCCGCCCTCATTATCTGCGCCGGCATCGACGTGCCCTATGTGGGCTTCGAGGGCCCCCTGGCCCTGCTCACCTTCCCCCTGGCCATCCTGTTTGTGCTGCTGCTGGGCTATAAGCAGGCCCGCCACCTGGACTATGAGAAGCTCAAGCCCGCCCTGGTGCAACAGGACGCTGTACGCAAGCAGTACGGCATCCGGATTTACATCCCCCTGGTGGTGCTGGTAGTCCTGATGGTAGTCTTTAAGGTGCTGAAGCTGGGCGAAGACATCGGTATGCCCCTCATGTTCCTGCTCAGTGCCATCACCGGACTGTTTACCGGCAAGAAGATCAACGTGCTCCAGGCGGTGCCCGCCGCCATACGCACCGCGGCCCCCGTTATGGGCATCCTGATGGGCGTGGGCATGTTCATCGAGGTCATGACCGCCACCGGCGTGCGCGGCCTGGTGGTCATCAGCTGCCTGCGTCTGCCCCAGGTCCTGTGGCTGGTGGCCTGCGCCATCAGCATCCCCCTGTTCGGCGCGGTGTCCTCCTACGGTGCCTGCTCCGTGCTGGGCGTGCCCTTCGCCTACATTTACGCCTCCCTGTTGGGCGGCAACTCCGTGATCGTGCTGGCCGCCATCAGCCTCATCGCCGCCGTGGGCGACATGATGCCCCCCACCGCTCTGGCCGGCCTCTTCGCCGCCCAGATCACCGATGTCAAGCCCTATACCAAGATTCTCAAGCGCTGCATCGTGCCCATCGTGATCCTGCTGGTCTATGCCTGCATCTTCCTGCAATTTTCCAAGAAGATCGCCGTACTGTTTTAAGGGAGGGTATGAAATATGATTACATACGTTTATCTGGGTATCGCGCTGATCGTATTTGTCAGCACCCTCTATAACCTGATCTTTAAGGAAGAGAAGCTGGCCGACCAGATCAACGCCGGTATGATTTTGATTCCGCTGCTGCTGCGGATTCTGCTGATCAAGTAAGGGGGCGGGCCAAATGAAAAAGAATTATATGACCGGCGCCGCCATTGTACTGGTCGCCGCCATCATTGCGGGGATCGCCGGAATGAGCTTTTACGCCAAGCGTCACTTTGTGGAGGATGTCAAGACGGGCCCCGGCGTCACCGAGGTATTTAAGCTGTCCAAGTACAACGAGAACCTGGCCGGTACCATCGCCGATGTGGACGTGTATGTGATGAAGGGCGAGAAGGAGGGCGGCTCCCTGCTGGTGCTGGGCGGCACCCACTCCAACGAGCCCGCCGGCCACATGGCCGCCATCGTTCTGGAGGAGAACGCCAAGGTGGAGCAGGGGACCGTCTATGTGATCCCCAACATCAACAACTCCGCCCTGACCCACAACGACCCTCTGGAGGGCAACCCCCAGTATATGCACTTCACCACCAAAAACGGCGAGACCCGCACCTTCCAGTACGGCTCCCGGGCCACTAACCCCATCGACCAGTGGCCCGACCCGGACATCTACACCCACACCTCCGGCCAGACCCTGTCCGGCTCCGAGACCCGCAACCTGAACCGCTGCTACCCCGGCGTGAAGGACGGCACCATCTCTGAGCAGGTGGGCTACGCGGTGACCAACATGATCAACACCCTGGAAATCGACATGGAGATCGACCTCCACGAGTCCAGCCCGGAGTACGCCGTGAACAACGCCACCGTGGCCCACGAGCGGGCTATGGGCATTGCCTCTGAGGGCGTGCTGGACCTCCAGCTGGAGGGGATCAAGATGTCTCTGGAGCCCTCCCCCGTCAGCCTCCACGGCCTGACTCACCGGGAACTGGGCGACTGGACTAACACCTATGCCCTGCTGATGGAGACGGGCAACCCGGTCCAGGGCCGTCTGCGGGGCTACACCGACGAGGACCTGATTATGACCGGCGAGGACCCCTGCTATGTGATCGCCTACGACCTGAATCTGCTGTATGTGGACTACAGCGCCGGCAACTTCCCCATGGAGCTGCGTGTGGGCCGTCACCTGGCGGGCATCAACGCCTACATCAACGCATTTAACAACCAAAGCGACAAGCAGATCGTGGTCTCCGGTATCCCAAGCTATGACGAGATGGTCAACGGAAACGTGGGAGACTATCTGCTGTAACGGCCAAATATAAAAATTAAGAAATGGTCCTCCGGCTTATGCTGGGGGACCATTTCTTACATTTCCCCCAGCTAGGCGCTGTTTGAAAAATGGAAGAATGCACAGCGGCGAGGAATTTCAGCTCCAGGCAAACACAATTTTTCGCCGGAATCCTGGGTGGATTTCAAGAAAAATTGGGGCAGCACGGGGGTGAAAGATCCGTCGTTTGGGCGTTTTGACATTTTTCATACGAGCCCTAAGCCGGGGGGAATTTATTATCTGCCCAGTATGAACAGATTTGTGTCTGTGACAAAGTTGGCGAAGCTGTACAGCACGATGACCGCGTCAATGTTGTTCTCTTCCACATAGTTTTTGACGCTGGTCAGGTTGTCCCGGGGATCGAAGAGGTGGATTTCGGAGAACCGCTCCGTCAGGAAGGGGGTGAGGGAGTCGGAGTAGGAATCCCGGATGAGGAGCACTTTAGGGCCGACGCTCCCCTCCTTCTCCACCACGCACAGTGGCTGGCGGCCTCCCAGGAAGTAGGAGTACTTGTCCTTCACCTCCAGATAGCTGTCCACATAGAGGCTGCCCTGTTCGGGGGTGCCCTTAAAGTAAGAGGTTACCTTAATCCCCTCATCCGGGACATAGGCGTCGATGGCGTCGGGGGGCAGCCAGCGCACCCCGGAGGAGGAGAACAGGGTGCCGTTAAAGGCTTCGGTGACGGTGGTTTTCTGATAGTCCTCCACGCGGATAGGCTCCAGACCCAGTGCCTCAAAGATGGCGTTGGCCCCGTAGAAGGCCCCCAGGCTGGTCCAATGGTGGTCGGTGCGGTAGTAGATGTCCTCTCCGCTGTGTGCCTCCAGCGTCCCATACAGGTCGATGGTGGAGGCCCCGGTGGAAAAATAGAGCTGCTCAATGATTCCCTCCTCGTCCGCCTTGGGGGCGCCCGCCGGGAGGCGGTCCTGCCAGATTTCCGCCGCTGAGGGGATCAGCCCGAAGTATACCGGCACATCTACGTTGCCCACCAGGGCGTCCACATAGCCCATGTCACGGTTCAGCTTGGCCGGGTCGGGGGTGTCTATCCGATTGATGAGCGTGTCCTGGGCGGCGAAGTAGACCCCGTTGTTCTCCTTCTTGCCGGACAGCCGCTCGCTCCAGGCCTTGGCCGCCACCCAGAAGTCCCGGCCCACAATGTGGTCGGAGACATAGTCCTCGGCGTCCTCCATGAATTTGCCGCTGCCCAGGTTTTCCACCGACAGCTTGGGGGGCTTTTGGAGGTTGCGGTTTTCCAGCGGGGAAAACTCCCTGTCCGGGAGCAGCAGGCTGACCACCGACATGCACCCGATAAAGGCGCAGAACAGGACAGTAAGGAAAATACTGAATTTTTTCGACATAGGGAAGCCCCCCTTAAATCGTTGAGTAGGGGCGCATCGTATGCGCCCGCACCCAATATTGACAGGCGGATAATATCCGCCCCTACGGATAGGAGATCATATCAAAAATTGGAATACAGGAAGGGGTTGTAAGTGCCGTCCACCAGGTAGGCGGTGCAGATGAGCAATCCCGCTGCCACCAGCAGGGTACACACCGCGTATTGGGCCCTTCTGCCCATAGAGCGGTAGGCCGCCCGACCCAGAGGGGTGGAGGCCAGGGCCGCCAGACACAAAATGGGCAGGTAGCTGGTGAGATAGTAGAAAAACCAGCCGTTTGTCAGGGGAACGCCCCCCAGGCCAAACATCACCTTCAGGTAGGCCCCCAGGTGGGAGAAGTCCTCAATGGCGAAGATGGCCCAGCTGACCATGACGAAAAACATGGTGTACACATGGCCGATGACAGCGGGAGCCTTCTCTAGGGGCTTGAGCAGAAAGAACTTCTCCACCATCAGCAGGGCGAAGAAGTACAGCCCCCAGCACAGAAAGTTCCAGCTGGCCCCGTGCCAGATGCCGGTGGCCGCCCACACCACAAACAGGTTGAACATCCACCGGGGCTTGGCGCACCGGTTGCCCCCCAGGGGGATGTACAGGTACTCCCGGAACCAGGTGCTCAAAGAGATGTGCCACCGCCGCCAGAACTCGGTGATGCTTTTGGAGATATAGGGGTAGTTGAAGTTGGGCAAAAACGCAAAGCCCAACATCCGCCCCAGGCCGATGGCCATGTCAGAGTAGCCGGAGAAGTCGAAATAAATCTGGAAGGTAAAGGCCAGCACCCCCAGCCAGGCCCCCGCCACCGTCAGATCCGCGGGGGCCATGGCCTTGTAGCTGTCCCACAGCATGCCAACATTGTTGGCGATGAGCAGCTTCTTCCCCAGACCCACCATGAGGATCTGCACCCCAGAGGCAAATTTTTCAGTGGAGCAGGTTCGCTCGTCGATCTGGTCCCCCAAGTCCTTGTACTTGATGATAGGGCCGGCGATGAGCTGGGGGAAGAGGGTGACAAAGGTGCCGAAATTGAGAATGGACCGCTGGGCCCGGGCGTCCCCCCGGTAGACGTCGATGGTGTAGCTCATGGTCTGGAAGGTGTAGAAGGAGATGCCGATGGGGAGGTGGACCCCCAACAC
>JAAWLY010000097.1 GCA_022798155.1 Lawsonibacter sp.
CAAAGGCTTGACCTCGGTCTCGGCGAACTCGCGGTACATCTTGCGGACCATCTCTTGCTCTTTAGACAGGTGAAAATCCATTTTGCAGTCCTCCTACTTAAAATTCCCGGCCCTGATTGGTTTTGATTGTTCGTTAGATTTTTAACAAGCAAAACCGAAAAAAGAGCAACTCGGGAAGAATCCCGGCGTTGCGTATGTATCAAGGCCAGCATGGGATGCCTATTGCATAAAAATTATATCGGTTTTTTTCCCCTAAAGCAAGGGGGATGTCCCTGGCAATTTAGACAGTTTTTTGTTGAGTTTATTGTACAAAAAATACAAAGTCGAAAAACCGGAAGTTTTTTCCCGTGGTAGTATTGACTGTAAAGCAGCTTGATAGTGTATCATAGGGGCGAGAAAGGGGGAGCATACCGTGACTATCAAGGAAGTAGAGCTGAAAACCGGCCTGACCCGGGCCAATATCCGCTACTACGAGGACCAGGGCTTTTTCTCCACCGCCCGGGGGGAAAACGGCTACCGGAATTACTCCGACGAGGACGTGAGCACATTATTAAAGGTGAAGCTGCTCCGTCAGCTGGGCTTCTCTCTGGAGGACATCCACGCCCTCCAGGCAGGGGAGCAGTCCCTAGGGGCGGCGCTGGAGCGGCGGGAGGCCGGTCTGGAGGAGGAGCGCACAGAGCTGGATCGGGCCCTGAGCCTCTGCCGGGCCATGCGGGAGGACGGGGCGGATTTTGTCACCCTGGACGCCCAGCGCTACCTGGAGCGCCTGGCCCAGGGGGCAGCGGTGCTGGATAAGGATCGGGACCCGGTGCGTGTTTTTCCCTGGCGGCGGCTGTTCGCCCGGGAGATCGACTACCTGCTCTGCCTGACGGTACTCACCGTGCTTCTCCAGCTGTTTGCCCGGCTCAACCTGATCCGGGTGAATGGGGACGGAGGCAGCCTGTTCCTTCTGCACCTGGGGGCTATGGTGGTGCTGCTGGGGATGGAGACCCTATCCCTCACCCTCACCAGGACCACCCCGGGCAAGTTCCTGTTTGGGCTGAAAATCCTGCGGGAGGACGGCAGCCGACTGGGCTTCGCGGAGGCGGGCCGGCGGACTGCCTACGTGGTGCTGTTTTATGGTTTTGCCCAAACGCTGATAGGCAGCCGCATCCCGCTGCTTTCCATCGCCGGGATCGGGGTGCTGGTCTGGGCCTGCTGGCAGGTGTACCACGAAAAAGCCCTATTCTGGGAGGCGGACCAACTCTACCTGGACGGCAGCACCAAAGAGCGGACCTTTTGGGAGGACCGGCGGAATTACCTCCGGGTGGCGGGGTATCTGGCGGCGTGGGCTCTGTGTCTGGGGCTGATGGTGGGGGGCCACTATTTGGCCGCCCGTCCGCCCCACCGGGGGACAAGCCTGACGGCGGAGGAGTTTGTGGACAACTACAACCGGTTTATGGAGTTCTCCTACGGGAAGGAAAACCTGTCTTCCCGCCTGACGGAGTCTGGGAATTTTGAGGAGATTCCCCGGGAGAACAACGCCTATGTGGTCCATATCTTTGGGGAGTCCCCGGTGCCCCAGCCCTTCTTCCGGTTTACCGAGGAGAACGGCGTTCTCACCCAGGTGGTCCTGGTTCGCTCCTACGACAGCGGCGGGCCCATCACTGAGGAGCAGACCTACGGCGTGGGGTTCCCCTATGAAGAGATCGCCGTGGCCGCCCGGTGCTTCCTCTGGAGACCGCTGGGGAACAACGGTGTGGCGGAGCTGCTTGAGGCGCTGCAAAGGGAAAAGGGAAACCTGCGCTGGGAGCGGGACGGCTTTATGATTGACAGTCAGGCCGGATTCTCCGGCTACTCCTTCTTTGGCGACGACGTCCTCTTTGCCGAGGAGGGGCAGAGCCAGTCCTACTTTGTGGAGTGCACCATGAAGCGGACGGAATGACAAAAAACCCGCCTCCAACTGGAGGCGGGTTTTCCCATCAGCTTTACTTGCTGTAGTCGTAGAAGCCCTTGCCGGTCTTGCGGCCCAGCAGGCCGCCGCGGACCATCTTCTTCAGCAGATAGGTGGGACGGTACTTGGAGTCGCCGTACTCGGTGTAGAGGGTGTTCATGATTGCCAGGCAGACATCCAGGCCGATGAGGTCGCCCAGAGCCAGGGGGCCCATGGGGTGGTTGGCGCCGAACTGCATGGACTTGTCGATGTCCTCCACGGAGGCGGCGCCGGTTTCCACCAGGGCGATGGCGTCGTTAATCATGGGGATGAGCAGCTTGTTCACCACAAAGCCGGGGGTCTCTTTCACCTCGACAGGCTCTTTGCCCAGCTCCTTGGACAGGTCGTAGATGAATTTGAAGGTCTCGTCGGTGGTGTGGATGCCCCGGATGACCTCGACCAGCTTCATGTTGGGCACGGGGTTGAAGAAGTGCATTCCGATGAGGTGGTGCTTCAGGCCCTGGCCCATCTCGGTGATGGACAGGGAGGAGGTGTTGGAGGCAAAGATGCAGCTGTCTTTGCACATGGCGTCCAGCTCGTTGAGCAGTTCCTTCTTGATGGCCATGTCCTCCTTGACACACTCGATGACCAGGTCGGCGTCGGCCGCGGCGGACTTCTCCTCCACCAGCACGTGGGCCATCAGCTCGTCCTTAACGGCCTGATCCATCTTGCCCTTGTCCACCCGCTTCTGGAGGGACTTGCTCAGGTTGTCCTTGTGCCGCTGGGCGGAAGCCACGCTGCTGGCGTACATCAGGGCGGTGTGGCCCTTGGCCGCGAAAACCTGGGCAATGCCGCTGCCCATGGTGCCGGCGCCGAAAATCGCTACTTTCATAACTGTTTCCTCCTAAAATATGGTATCTGCCGGCTCCCCGCCGGCGGGACTGACCGGTTGCCCGGCCCCGCTCTCTTGCCTAACAGTATAACCGCTTTTTCCCGGGAACGCAAGAGGGGACGGGGAAATTTTTGGAGGACTACTCCTCAAACAGCTCGCTCAGCTCCGCCGTCTCGGCGTCGGTCAGGTAGGCGGCTCCGGTGATGCTGCCATCCTGATTCCGGAGAATTTTCACGTTCACCGTCCCCGCCGGGTTTTGGTTCAGGGTCCGGACCGACTTGTCGGGCCGCTGGTCCAGGAAGATGTTCACCAGCTGGCCCTGGTAGTAGTAATCCTTGCCGTCCATGGTCACCCCCACCGACTGGTATTCGGTGATCTGCCTGGCCTCCTGCTCCTTCTCCCACTCCTCGTCCCAGACCTCCCACTTCTCATCGTCCCAGTCCCAATCATTGTCTTTATCTGGCTCATTGGGGCTGCTGTTATCCCGCCGCTCAAGGAGGTTCTGGTAGATTTCAACCGCTCCAGCGTGATCCAGGCTGTTGTAGGATTTTCGGTTCCCTGTCCTCTCATAGGAGAAGAAGAGATCGGTGAACAGTATATTGCTGCCCATCCCCTCCCGCGCCTGGAGGGTAAAGCAGTCCATGCCCTCTGTGGACAGTCCTTCATCCATGGTCAGAGAGATGATCCGCCAGCCGCCGGGGTCGTTGGTCTGCTCGTTCAGCCAGTTCAGGGATTGGAAGTAGATGGGCATGGGCAGTTCTTCGGCGCTGCTGGAGTTATAGTAGAAGGTCTCGCCATGGTCCAGCTGCCACATGGAGGCGGGCTCCTCCTTGCCATATTCAAAATCCGGATTGACGGCGTACACGTCCAGCCCGCCTGGGGCCAGCAGGGCCAGGTGGCTGTCCCAGTAGTCCTGATAGTCCTGGAAGGCCCCTTTGGGCCCAACAGGGGGATCGTTCACAAGGCCCGCGTCTCCCTCCACCGGCCACTCCCAGGCCATAAACGCCCCATCGAGACGGACCACCCCCGCCTCGCCGGTGTACTGGCCGTTCTCCTGGCCGTTGAAGGTGTACAGCAGGCGGTACTCGCCGTCGCTGCTTTGGAAGGTGACCGTGTTGAGGACACTGGCGTGCAGGTCACGGCGGAACACAGAGTCGGTCAGCTCGTGGGTCTCCTTGTCCATGACCCCCAGGATCAGGGTGTTTTCCAGATGGTCCTCCACAAAGGCCGTACCCAGAATATAGCCGTCCTTCTGAATGAAGTTCATGAGACGGGCCTTGGGCTCCTGGAACGGACGCAGCATGTCGGCATCCGTAAACAGAGCCTGGAGCAGCCACTCCTCCTCCTCGGTCTGGGGCGGGAAGTCCGGGTCAATGGTGACCGCCCGGGCTGTGTAGTCTGAGAGGGAGACGTCTCCCTGCTGGGCGTTGTTCAGCCGGGCAACGCCGCTGTCTGGCTCGGCCACCTGGCAGGACACCAGATTGCCGCACAGCAGGCAGGCGGAGAATACCAGCACCAGGAACAGCGCCGGGGGCCGCTTTTTCGGCCCGGAGAAAATATTTTTCAAACGGATTTCCGTCTCCCTGGCCGACCCGGACAGGGGAGTGGAAAAGGGCGTACGGGGAAATTTGTTGTTCATTGGGAGAACTCCTTTCACATGACTCCCTCATAGAGGGAGCTTTTTCTGAGTTAATCAGCTTTCTGCTGGAGCCGGGCCACGGCGTTCAGGATGGTCTGGCCGTAGGCGGCGTAGGCGTCGGGGGAGAGGCGGCGCAGGGCGTCCTCGTCGCAGGCCAGCTCGGTGTCCCGCTCCACCAGCCGGACCATATACCACATCAAGGGGTTGAACCAGTGCAGGGCGTTGACCCACAGGGCCAGGGTTTTCAGCCAGATATCCCGGCGGCGATAGTGGGTCAGCTCATGAAGCAGGGAGAAGCCCAGCTCCTCCCCGGTGGTGTCCCCCTGGGGCAGCAGGAGGGCGGGGTGGAACAGCCCGGCCAGCGTGGGCACCTTCAATCCCTGGCACACCAGCAGTCTTGGCCGCCGGTCCAGGCCCAGCTGATCCCCCAGCTGGTTGAAGGTGGCCACCGCCGCCCCGTCGGTGACGGGGGCGGACCACCGGAGCAGGTAGGACAAAAACCGCAGGTGGGCCCAGCCGCTCCAGGCCAGCATGGCCGCCGCGCCCGCCAGCCAGAGCCCTAACAGTACGGCGGCAGGGTCGATGGGTTTCTTGCCTGGCGGCTCAACCGTAATTTTGTGGTTGGGACCCCAGGGCTGTCCAGGTGGAGCGGGATCCGTCTGAAATCCCGGCGCGAAGGCCTCCGCTGAGGCGGACGCGGCGGGCGCTGCGGGCTGGACAGCGGCGGGCGGATTAGGGAGGTCCACCTGAATGGGGGCGTGTTCCTCCGCCTGGGGGAGCAGGGGGAGGGGCAGCGCCAGCCGCAGGCACAGCAGCAGCCAGGCCCGGCACCGCCACTTGGCCCCGTACCGGGGTTTTGGGAGCCGGGCAGCCAGGGCCAGCAGGGCCGCCGCGGCAGAGCCCCCCAGGGTCAGCGCCCCCAGGGTGAGCAGGGTCTGGTTCATTTGGTCTGCCCTCCACTCAGCTGGTCCAGCAGGACCTGCAGCTCCTGCAGCTCCTCCCGGCGCATCCCGTCCCTGGCCAGAGCGGCCACGAAGTTCCGGGGGGAGCCGTACAGCCGGTCCAGCACCGCCCGGCTGTCGAAGGCCTGGTACTCGTCACAGCCCACCAGGGGGGTGTACAGGTTGCTCTTGCCCTCCCGGCGGACGGACACAAAGCCCTTCTCCGCCAGACGGGACAGGTAGGTATTGATGGTGTTGGCCGCCCAGCCGAAGGGGGCGAGCCGGTCCTCCAGGGTGGAGCGGGGGGTGTCCGGGCCGGTGGCCCACAGGGCCTTCATAACTTCCAGCTCGGTATCGGGCAGTCGCTTCATAGGTTCACATCCACTTCAAATGTAGTTAATTATTATACTACACTTGTCGTTGATCCCTGTCAAGTTACAGACCGGTTACAAACGCCCCGCCTGATTTTCGGGAAGGTTCCCACCGTTTCGACCAATTTCTCCCGCTATCTTAAAGAAACCTTCACGGAAATTTCATAGACATTTTTGCCAGACCATGCTAGAATAGTAAGAAGTATAAGGAAAAGTATATCCGCCGCTGTTTGAGCGACTGTTCGCCGGGGAATGATGACTCTGGCGGGCAAAACGGCGGCTGCGCACGCGCCGGAGGGCGCATGGAGGTTCGTTTGAAAAAAGAAATTTTAGGCGTCATGTTTGACGACCTCACCCGGGAGGAGGCCGCCCAGGCAGGCGCGCGGCTCCTGGAGGAGGACAAGTTCCACTATGTGGTCACCCCCAACCCGGAGTTTATTCTGGCCGCGGAGAAGGACAGTGAGTTTCGGCGGGTGCTCAACGGGGCGGACCTGGTTTTGGCTGACGGCATCGGAGTGGTCTATTCTGCCAGGATCAAGGGCACGCCCCTGAAAGGCCGGGTCACTGGCATTGGCTTTGCGGAGGACATGCTGGATTGCCTCAACCAGCGCGGGGAGAGGCTCTATCTTCTGGGAGCCAAACCCGGCGTAGCCGAGGAGGCGGGCCGCCGTATTTTGGAGCGGTATCCCAACATTACCCTGTGCGGCACTCAGGACGGCTATTTCCAGGACGAGGAGGCGGCCCTGCTGAAGGTGGCCGCCGCCCGGCCCGATCTGCTCTTTGTCTGTCTGGGGGCCCCCAAGCAGGAGAAGTGGATGGCCCGGTGGGGCAGGCACACCGGCGCCCGGCTGGCCATCGGCCTGGGGGGTGCGCTGGACGTTTTTGCCGGCAAGGTGGAGCGGGCCCCGGAGTCCTGGCAGAAGCTGGGGTTGGAGTGGGCCTACCGCCTGAAAAAAGAGCCCCAGCGGGTGGGCCGGATGGCCAAGCTGCCCCTTGTGCTGGTGAAGGCGGCGGGGGAGCGGTTTAAGAAAGGATGATTATATGTCCATCGACAGATGGGGACAGAGGCTGTGGCAGAAGCTGCCCGCCGCCCAGCGCGCCGCCTTTTTCGGCTGTGTGGTCACGGGACTGCTGGTTCACCTCTATGCCTTCACCAACCTGATCCCCAACAGCGACGGACTAAGCCGGGTCTATGACCTGCAGCAGATGACAGTATCCGGGCGGTGGTTTCTCCACTACGCCTCCGCCCTGAACAACTTTACCCAGATGCCCATGGCCATCGGCCTGCTGTCCCTGGTGCTCCTGGGGCTGGCTGCCGGCCTGACGGCGGACCTGCTGAACATCCACAGCGCCCTGCTGGGGGGGCTGTCCGGGGCGGTGATGGCCGCGTTCCCCTGTTTGGGTTACGCGTTTCTCTACATGTTCACCGCCTCCGCCTACTGTCTGTCCATTCTGCTGGCGGTGCTGTCCGTCTGGCTGGCCAGACGGGGTAAGGCGGGCTGGCTGCTGGGGGTGCTGGCGCTGGCCCTGTCCATGGGGACCTATCAGGCCTATGTAACGGTGGCCATCGGCCTGTCTCTGCTGGTGGTGTTGAAGGAGACGCTGGACCCCGGCGCCACTTTAAAAGGAACCTGGAAGCTGGGCCTGCGGCTGGTGGGTGTTCTGGTGGCGGGAGCCGTGCTGTACTACGCCATACTGCTGGTATTTTTAAAGGTAAAAAACCTGGAGCTTCTGTCCTATCTGGGGATGGACGCGGCCAGCTCTGGCTACCCCTTGAGCCAGCTGCCCCGGCTGGTGCTGGACGCCTATAAGCAGGTGATCTCCTTCTTCTTCCTGCCCGGAGCGGCCAACGCCTTTGCCACTCCCCTTCTGGCGGTTATTGATCTGCTGGCTCTGGCGCTGGGGGCGGCGTGCTTTCTGTTCCGCCTGCGGGCGGGGGAGCTGGGACGGGAGCTGTGGCGTCCCCTGGGGGCGCTGGCCATGCTGGCTCTGCTCCCGCTGGGGATCAACTTCGGGCAGCTGCTCAGCCCCTATAATCCCCCCACCCCCCTGATGAAATACGCCTTTGCGGCGGTTTATCTGGCGGTAATTCTGCTGCTCCAGCGGGCGGACGAGGTGTCCGCACGGGAGCGGGGCCTGCTGGCCAGAGGGGCGGCGGTGTGGGCCGCTGTGCTGCTGCTGTTCTGCCTGCAGCGGCCCGACGTGCTGA
>JAAWLY010000098.1 GCA_022798155.1 Lawsonibacter sp.
GGAGTCAATATCAATATGGCCAGACGGTATGGCCGGGGAAAAGGGGGCCGGCGGGTGGTAGATCACGCGCCGCTGAATACACCAAAATCCACGACCATTTTGTCCTCGATTCGTCGGATGGAACAATGGCGTTTACGACTTTTCAGGGTGGAACAACAGCGGACAAATTCCTGAACTACTTGAAAGAGGCTCTGATTCCCACCCTCCGGCCAGGCGATATTGTGGTAATGGACAATCTCAGGACTCACCATGTTCAAGCGGCAGGCGAGTTGCTCCGTGATGCCGGAGCAGAGGCCCTTTATCTGCCTGCGTACAGCCTGGACCTCAACCCTATTGAAAAACTTTGGTCTAAGGTAAAAGCCACTTTTAGAAAGCTTCGGGTCCGTTCTCCCGATGCGTTTGAAACTGCTATTCAATTTGCCTTTCACTGTGTCTCCCAGCATGATTGTCTTGGTTGGTTTCGACACGCTGGTTATTGTTTATTTTGAGAATTGCTCTAGGGAGATTACTACGGTCCCCACAGCGGTGTGGACTGTTACACCACTGCCAAGCAGAACTTTGCCACCCGCTCCGGCTTCGTTTCCCGCAATGCCCTCTTTACTCCGGAACAGCTGACGGAGGTCTATCGCAGTATCCATGAAACGCTGGAGAACTCTTGCCCTATGACAGATGGGAGGCAAAGATACCTGGAATCCGCCGCAAAGCAAATTGAACAAGGCATCCCGGATTTGGAGGCTCGGGTGGAGATAGCCAACCAGAAGGGGATGGAGTTTGCTTGTATGTAGTGCCTGCAGGATGGCGGAATACAATTCAGATAAACTCAATATCTGTTTCGTGTAAGGCTGTTTCACATAGGCTGAAAAACGCCTGCATTAACAGTGAACAGAACGGCTATGGCACAGACCTGCGCGATATCCTACAAGCCATTGAGGAACAGACGCTGATCCCTGCCGGGCAGCTCAAGGCACACTTTTGGGATATGTTCATCGCAGACGCACTGCTAGGAAACTTTGACCGTCACAATGGCAACTGGGGTATCCTGGTAGACGAGGAAAAGCAAACAGCGGAGATCGCCCCCGTCTATGACTGCGGCTCCTGCCTATATCCTCAGCTTGGGGCCCACGAAATGCAGGCCGTGCTGGATGATGAAAGGGAGATCAAACGGCGTATCTACGAATATCCCACCTCCGCGATTATGAATGACGGAGCAAAGATATCATACCCCCGCTTCATCGCGTCACTGCAGAATAAGGATTGCAACCAGGCTTTGGAACGGATTTCCGCCAGGATCAATATGGAGCAGATCGGAGCGCTTATCCGGCAAACGCCGGGGCTGCTTCCGGTACAACAGGATTTTTACGAGGTCATGATTCGGGAGCGTAAGGAACAAATTATCGACTGCGGCATGGCATAGCTTACGGAAAGCAGAGAACACCGATTTGATGGCCCGAGACTTGGAATGTAGTCCGACTCGCCCTAAAAGCCGCTCCTGAATGGCATTCAGGAGCTCAGCGGTTCGCTCCCGCTTTTCTGCTTCATAAAAGTGCGATATGGGCTCCGATTTTTCAAAAAAGTCGGGGCCCTGTTTCATTTCACAAAAAAGCGCTGAAATTCCAGGCACTGGCATATGGTTTTTAGACTAAGGATCAGTGCTTGTTTATATAGACATAAATTGTAGGAGGAAATGACCATGACCACAGAGCTAAAAAGAGTATGTGCAGCTGATAGCGAAAGCCCCTTGATTGACAGCCAGCGGCCTGGAAGGGGGATGCCGATGGAGCAATACGAGGCAAGCCGGAGCTGTTTCCACATAAAGCACAAAGCGGACCGGAGCGATGTCTATCCACCGAGATGATAATAAACGAACGTGATTTTATACAGTCAGGAGGGAGCTAATTGTCTCACACTGAAACAAGAGCTGACCTAAACCAGAGGGAAGCGAGGACTTAACCCGCTGGAAATGAAAGGACCGTGCAATGAATACAGATACAGAATTATTATGTCCGGAGAATTTGCCGTTAAGCCTGGGCGAATTGGGAAAAGTGATTGAAGCCCAAATTGTCATGCCGGGTGTTTATGAGGCCGTTTTGATGCAAGAAGAAATATTTGTAGGGGAAGAAGCCTTTATTATAAACCGAGATACTCCGGAGATATCTGGTGCAGCAAAACAGTACGGTCGAGCAATCCCTGAGTATCCTGCCCTACTGCTATATAGAGAAGATAGCGTTGGAAACCCCTGTTGTATCATAAACTACGAACTGGCCCGCTATAAAATTCTGCATCAGCTCCCTTTGGCAGAAACAGAATCTATACGAGAGATTGCCGCTTTTGGAGCAGAGCAATATCCTGCATTGATGGATTAAATCAGAACTTCCTTAAAAGCCTTTTCTGCATGTAACTTATTACATCAGCCTTAGAAGAAGATCACGAACCGGACCACATTAGAACCCGTCAAAAGAGGTTGTGCCATTGATCCACCTTCTGTTGAGTCTCCCGCACCTGTTTTCGACTGATCGGGATTTCCCGACCATTGGACATGGTGAGCATACCGTTTTGCACTCGTGATACAGCGCTGAGATGGACCAAAAAACTTTTTTGACAGCGCAGGAACGGCGGCTGAGGCAGTAATTCTGCGATTTGCCCCAAGGGCTTGTTGACATCAAACAAACCGCTGGTACACTGAAGGCGGGTATTGCGGCCTTGCGCCTCCAGGTATTGGATCTGGTACAAAGGTATGCGCACCGGTTCCCGCTGATAGAACAGGTTCAGCCAGATTACGCCCTGGCTCCATGCAGGCTGGCACTGATTTAAGGCGGCAGACAGTTGGACATAGTTTGGGCTTTGCTGGAGCAGGGCTGTTGGATGACAGCGGTAAGAAGCAATCGCCTGACGGCTATTTCCCACCAGCGCAATCAGGGCTGCAGGCTGTTTGATCATGCGGCGGCGGTCGGCCCACTGCTCCACTGCGGCGGTATGACTGTCAGGTTCAAACATAAAAATATCCATCCCGTCCGGGCTGCTGCTTTGCGGCACCGGGTGAATCTCCAGCCGCACACACATCTCCTGCGCCCACAGGGCTGTCAGATGGGCCAGACGCTGATAGAGTGTGTCGTTGGACACGCAGATGCCAAGCTGGATGACGGTTTTGTATTCCATATACACAGCTCTCCTTTGCGGCGTTTCAGGATGTGCGGCATTTATACCGGATCACAGATTGACGGACCTGGTTATAATTCTGCTTGCTGGTGGGGATACACAGACCACCGGAGAGAGAAATTTGGTATCGCTGAATCCCCTCCACATGGGCCAGGTTGACCAGATAGCTCTTGTGGCAGCGCAGGAGCTGTCCGGAAGGGGCCTCTCGCTGGAACTGGGTGAGCGTTCCGAACACGGACAGGACTTGCTGTGACAGAGTATGGATTTTCAGCAGATGGTTAAACACCTCAACATAAAGGACTTGGTCCATCGGGATGGTCCGCGCCGGCCCAAGCCGCTGCAGCAAAAGCGGAGCGGACGGCTGAAGCACTGTTTGCAGGATTTGTGTCAGCTGGCTGCGGGAAACCGGTTTGGGCAGTGGGTACACAGGGGGATCTGTGGCCTCCCGACAGTCCGGCTGGCCGCCCAGGAGGACAACTGGCAGCTGGGGCGTAGTCTGGCAGAACTGTGCCACAGCCTCCGGAGCGGCGGGCTTCTCCTCGTGTGAGACGTCCCAAAACACCAGATCATAGGCTCCGGGCGTCCGTGACAGGCCGACCAGCAGATGGCAGCTGTCGGAACAATGGGTGATCAGACAGGTGTAATTGAGCTCTTCAAGGGTTTTCTCTAGCGTATGAAGAAAGGGCTCATCTCCTATAGGGTCACGGCTGCAATACATAATATGGTACAAGAAAAGGCCTCCTCTCCGCATTCTTAGGCGCTGTTTGAAACATGGAAACATGCTCAACGACGAGGGATTTCGCCGCCAGGCAAACACAATTTTTCGCAGGAATACTGGATGTATTGCAAGAAAAATTGGGGAAGCATGGGGACGAAAGATCCGTCGTTTGGGCGTTTTGACATTTTTCAAACGAACCCTAGAAAACACCGCTTTCCCGGTTCAAACGAAATCGGGAAAGCGGTGTTTAACGATTCCGCTGTTACGGGCGGTCAGGCAGCTGCTGGAGCTGTTCAAAGGTTATGCCACTGAGCAGCGTCAGAATGTCCGCCTGGACCGGGGCAATGGATTGCAGGATGGAGGTCAGCACACTTTCCGACACCACCGCGCATTGTTCGGCTGACAGCTCCTTGGCCAGGGCCAGACTGTACCGGTGGTACAGTGTCCGGTGGTCCTCCCGCACCGCCAGAGCGCCGAGAAAGACGGAGAAATTCCAAACATTCACCGCCTGGCCCAATTCACGCATATCGTGATCGGTCAGCGCATCGGCAATGGTGGTGTAGAGCTGGAGCACGTCGAAAAGTTCGCCGCAGGAGACATAGTGCAGCTCCGTCCGCAGCTGGATGCCGTCGTCCGGCAGGGGGATGAGGACGCACATGCCGGGGCAGCCCGGGAGACTGTCGTCCAAAGCGGTTTCCAGGCCTTGCTCCCGCAGGGAGGCCTCAAGAAGCTGGATGGTCTGTACAGAACGTTCCATAGATGATCCTTTCGATTCCGGGTACTTGTTGTCCCCTTACCGCCGGTTGAAGTGTCTGATTTTGTTTCGTAAGGTCAGCACGCTGGGGTCCACTTTTTGGCTGCTGGCTGTTCCGCTATTGTACCGGTGGATGTGCTGTTGTACGGTGAGCAGGCTCGGGTCGGCGCCCTGGTCGATGAGGTCGTCGCCGCCCTCCCAGAGGGGGATGCCCAGAGACGGGTCCGGCATCTGGACTGGCGCGCTCTGTGCCGCGGGAGTTTCCGGCTGGGTCTGTTCTGCTGCGTCCTGCTGCTGGACGGGGGCGTCGAGTTCGGCCATCACCCGCTCCAGCTCGTCGTTGGCTATGGCGTCCCAACCGGCCTGCTGATCGGCTCTCGCTTTGCTCTTGGCCTTTCCGGATGCGGTTTTGGAGGCCATGTAAGCCAGCGGATTTGTGGCGGCCAGCTTAAAGCGGTCCCACTTACTCAGATCCTCCCAGCCGTCGTTAACCATACTGTCGCGCATGCGGTCGTGATTGCGTTTCCAGTGGAGGTATTTGCCCTGGAACCAGCTCTTGGCCCGCTGGTCCCATCTCATATTGGCCCGGGAAGAGGCGGTGCCAGCCGCCGTGACGCTCAACTTCTTGGCGCTGCCGTCGTCTCCCTGCTTTTTCTGCGCGTTTTCTGCCTTGAGCTGTTGTTTTGCGGCGTTGCGGGCTTCTGCGGAGGCCTTCCGGCGGTCCGCTCGGGTGGCTTTTTCCTGCTCGGCTTTCTCTTTTTCCTTGGCCTTCTTTTTCTTTTTGGCCTTTCTCAGCTCTTTCTTCCAATTATCACCGTATCGATCCTTGAAGCTCTGTTCCTCCTTTGCTTCTGCATCTGCCTTGGCCTTGGCCGCCGCAACGATGTGGTATTTCCGCTCCTCTTTTTGGATGTTCTCATCCCAGGCGTCGTCAACGTCTGTGCTGGCGCCCATATCAGCGTTCAGCTTGGCCATGGTGGCCTTTCGGTCCACAAGCTGGCCGTCCCTTACGGCGTGGCCGGCGGCACCGAACCGCTCAGCGGTGAGCTTTGCCTCGTCGGAGAACCGCCCTCCGTTCTTTTCCTGCATCAGCTCTTCCATACTGGTCTGCTCTTGGTCAGTCTTTTTCATGTTGGCCATTTTATTCGTGGTGGCACCCTCATACAGTCGCTTGTTGACGGCGTGCTTGGCCCGATGCTGGCATTCGTCTATCTCCTCGATGGTGAGCTCCACCTCCTCGGGCGACTTATTCAGCACGGCCGCCTTCTGGCACTTTTTCTGCTGAATCAGCCTTTCCGTTACCCTCTGGCGCAGCTGCATATGCCGGTCGCCCAGGTTTCCCTCCCGCATCAGCTTCTTTTCTCGATCGGTCATCTCGCTGCCGACGTAGTCCGCGACCTTCTGGGTCGCGCCGATGCCGATGGAGGCGGCGGTCCCGATGACCGGGAGGAAGGCTGCCGCGCCGCCCGCCATATCCAACGCACCATGGACCGTTTTGCTTATGCCCTCTCGCCTGTGGACCTTTGCGGTGCGCTGCTGGGCGCTGAGCAGGTTGTCCATGAGCTGGTCGTTCTTTTGCTGGTCCTCACCGGTCCGGCCCTGGGAGCCGTTCCGGATTTTTGCCAGCGTACTTTTGGACAGATCTCTGTCGGTATTGGCCATGACTGTCTGCCGGACCCCACTGCCGGCATTCAGAGCTCCGCTGCCCATCTGTAAGAGGGCACCGGCCGGTCCGGCGACTTCTTCGCTGAGCACATTCATATTCTCCAGGCCGCTGACGATGGAACTGCCGCCTTCCAGTACACCGCTGGTGGCGTCCGTGATCTGCTGGACCTTATCGCCCTCGCCGGCGTCGTCCTGGGCGGCCTCGATAAGGTGGCGCATGGAATTGAAGGCCTGGATGCCGCCGCCCAGCATTTCAGTGACGCCGTCCAGCGAGTCAGAGGTTTGTTCGCTCAAAAATTTGCGGCTCTCCGGCAGGAATTCATTGACCGACTGGAGGGACGTGGCCACGTTGCCAGCGAAGTCGCTTGCCAGCTCGGCGCCCTTCTCGACGGTGTCGCCATCTAGCTCGCCCGTCTCTATCAGCTCCTTCATTCCCTTGTAGTTTTGGCAGAACCCTATCCCGGCCCTTATGCCGCCGGTTGCGGTCCGTGCCTTTCTCAGGACTTTCATGCCCTTGGAGTCCTTCGCACGCCCCGCCATCTGCCGGAGCGCGGCGGGGCCTTCCTTGTCGTCGGCCAGATCATCCAGGCTGTCGGTGATGAAGTCGGTGCCATCGTTGAAGGCGTCTAAGGGGCCAGCTACCTTGTCCTCAAGGAGATCGTAGTCGTCTTCATCGGCCAGCTCGGGTTCGCCGGTTGTCTGGGCGGGGGCCGGAGCGGTTCCCGCCGCTTTCTTTTTATCCTTTTTCGCCTGCATGGGGCCCGACGCCCCGACGGCGCTGACGGAGGACAGCGACCCGGTCACGGGGCCGGCGCTCTCCCCGTTTGCGGCCAGAGCGCCCTCGTGATCCGCCCGGGCCTCCAGCGCGGAATTGTCCAGAAACCCCCGGCCCTGTACCTCACCCCGGGTCTGGGAGGCCACATGGCTGAGCTCATGACCCAGCAGCTCCTGCCCCTGCCGGGAGGTGAAGTCCGTCTGGCCGGGGGCGAAGGCGATGCGGCTGCCCTGTGCCACGGCCTGGGCCCCAGCGTCGGCCACCGCCTGGCTGCGGTAGAGCTGGACACCGGAAAAATCCATCCCGAAGGCGTGTTCCATTTTGGCCTGGATCTGGCCAGGCAGGTCCACCTTCTGGCCCAACTGCTCCGCAGTCGGCTGGGCCTGACCGGACCGCAGGGCGTCCATGGAGGGGACAGAAGCGCGGGCTGTCTGAGGTGCAGGCTTGTCATGGAGGGGTGCCCCCCGGTTCTTTTTCTGATAGGTCTGCATAAAATCCCCCTCTTTGCGTTGTTGCGGTGTTTTGCGGGAAAGGGTGCGAAGTAAATCGAAATAAATCGAAATGTCAACGCCAATATGAAATTGTAAGAAAACGCCGAAGAAATTTTGTAGTTTTTCGGCGGGGGTGGGTAACAAAATCAGCAGCTGCCTTGCTCAAAA
>JAAWLY010000099.1 GCA_022798155.1 Lawsonibacter sp.
CTGGACCTGTGCGCCGGCAGCGGCTGCGTGGGGCTGGCCATTGCCGCCAACGCCCCCGAGTGCCGGGTGGTGCTGGGCGAGCTGTCGGAGGGTGCTTTGCGGGTGTGCAAGCAGAATGTCCGCCGCAGCGAGCTCAACGCCCGGGTCACCTGCCTGTCGGTAGACGCCCTGGAGTCCCCCAGCTCTACCCTGTGGGATTTCGACGCCATTGTGTGCAACCCGCCCTATATCCCCTCCGGCGACATCGACGGGCTGGATGTGTCGGTGAAGGACTACGAGCCCCGCATGGCCCTGGACGGCGGCACGGACGGCCTGGACTACTACCACGCCATTGCCGCCAAGTGGAAGTCCGCCCTGCGCCTGGGGGGCACCCTGATCTTCGAGGTGGGGCTGGGCCAGGCCGTCGCCGTGGAAGAGATTTTGGAGAAAAACGGCTACGAGGACATTAAAGTCCTCCCCGATACCCAGAATATCCTCCGGGTGGTGGAGGGGACCGTCAACAATTGAAAAGTCCGGTTTAACGGACAGACAAACGTGTAATATATGGGATGGAAAGAAGCCGGAGGCCCTGGCCGCGCCGGCGAGAAAGGATGATTCATATGGCGAGCAAAAAACCTATGATCGAGTCGGCCGCGCCGGCCTCCGATAAAAAGAAGGCGCTGGAGACCGCCATGGCCCAGATCGAGCGGACCTACGGCAAGGGCTCCATCATGCGCCTGGGAGAGAACACCGGCGTGGTGGTGGATTCCATCCCCACCGGCTCCCTGTCTCTGGATATCGCCCTGGGCATCGGCGGCGTGCCCAAGGGCCGGATCATCGAGGTCTACGGCCCCGAGTCCTCCGGCAAAACCACCCTGGCCCTGCACATCGTGGCCGAGGCCCAGAAGCGGGGGGGCGAGGTGGCCTTTATCGACGCCGAGCACGCCCTGGACCCCTCCTACGCCCGGGCCCTGGGGGTAGACATCGACTCCATGCTCATCTCCCAGCCCGACACCGGCGAGCAGGGCCTGGAGATCTGTGAGGCCCTGGTGCGCTCCGGGGCCATCGACGTGGTGGTGGTGGACTCCGTGGCCGCCCTGACCCCCCGGGCGGAGATCGAGGGCGACATGGGCGACAGCCATGTGGGCCTGCTGGCCCGGCTGATGAGCCAGGCCCTGCGCAAGCTGGCCGGCTCCATCGCCAAGACCAACTGCATTGTCATTTTCATCAACCAGCTGCGGGAAAAGGTGGGGGTGCTGTACGGCAACCCGGAGGTGACCACCGGCGGCCGGGCGCTGAAGTTCTACTCCTCCGTCCGCATCGACGTGCGCCGCATCGAGGCCATCAAGGAGAGCGGCGAGATCATCGGCAACCGCACCCGGGCCAAGATTGTCAAGAATAAGGTAGCGCCCCCCTTCCGGGAGGCGGAATTTGACATCCTATACGGCGAGGGCATCTCCAAGTGGGGCGAGATGGTGGACCTGGCCGTCAAGCTGGACATCATCCAGAAATCGGGCTCCTGGTTTGCTATGGGCGAGACCCGCATCGGCCAGGGCCGGGACGCCGCCAAGCAGTATCTGAGGGACAATCCCGAGATTGCCGCCGGTGTGGAGGATCAGGTCCGGGCCAACGCCTTCAAGCTGATGAGCAAGCAGTCCCAGATTGCCGCCAAGGCCGCCGGCCGGGCGGTGGACGTGTCCGCCGACGACTTTGACGACGGGTCGGACGAGGGATAAATGGTTATTGAAGAATTAAAGCCCTCCAAGCGGGTGCGGGACCGGTGGCTGGCGGTGCTGGAGGACGGTTCCATTCTTCGGCTGAGCAAAAATCAGATCGCGGATTTCGCCCTCTACGCCGGCCGGGAGCTGTCGGACGAGGAAGCCGGCAGGCTGATGCAGGCCATCGAAAACGAAAATTTCCGCTCCTACGCTTTGCGGGTTGTAACGGACACCCCAAAATCCCGAAAAATGCTGCTGAAACTTCTGGAGAAAAAGGGCTGTCAGCCGGAGCAAGCAGAAGAAATTGCCGGCTGGCTGGAAGAGATGGGGCTGCTCAATGACAGGCAGTACGCCGCCGATGTGGTAGAGCTCTATGTCCGGAAAGGCTATGGGGCGCGGAAAATCCGGGACGAGCTCTACCGCCGGGGAGTGCCCCGGGAGCTGTGGGACGAGGCCTTGGGCCAGATCGGGGAGGAGGACAGCGCCGGCGCCATCGACGCCTTCCTGGAGAAGAAGCTCAAGGGCAGCCGCGATCCCAAGGACGTGAAGCGGGCCTCCGACGCCCTGGCCCGCCGGGGCTACCGGTGGCCTGAGATCAACGACGCCCTGCGGCGCTACGGCATGGAGGTCTGGGACTAAAGATAAGATATAGGTGGAGGGAGTAGCGTGGAACAATGGAGAAAGTTGCTTCCCGATAGCATAGCTGACAAGTATGAATTTTATAATTTTAAAGGAATTTGCGCTAAAAGAATTTATCAGTGGACACAAGATTGATTACGTCAAAGGAAATGTTGCCATTGATATGGAGTGGAACAGCAAAGATCAAACATTTGATCGGGACCTGTATGCATTTCGAACGTTTTACGAGTGTGGAGTTATTACCTGCGGTGTAATTATAACCCGCAGTGAATCGATGAATAGTATTTTTTCCGCATTGGGCGGCGAAGTAAAAAAGAAATATGGGGCGAGTACAACTTGGATGGGAAAGCTGCTTCCCCATATCCATGCGCGTAGGCATGGCGGATGCCCGTTGTTAGTTATAGGAATGACACCGGCTACGGTTTCTGATTGGATAGGTGAATTATCATGTTAGAAAAAGATAGTTTATATCATAAAAAACATGAATTAATTCAGTTCTGTGCGGGGGCAAAATTTAAAACGATTTTGGCGGATCCTCCGTGGCAGTTTCAAAATCGAACGGGGAAGATGGCTCCGGAGCATAAGCGGCTAAATCGTTATCCAACCATGAAACTGGATGAGATTAAACAATTGCCCGTTGCGGAAGTTGCGGAAGAACACAGCCATTTGTATTTGTGGGTTCCAAATGCCTTGCTGCCAGAGGGATTGGAAGTTATGAGAGCCTGGGGCTTTCAGTATAAGACAAATATTATATGGGAGAAAGTACGGAAAGACGGCGGCCCGGACGGGCGCGGAGTGGGGTTTTATTTCCGTAATGTGACAGAGATGCTGCTTTTTGGTGTTAGAGGCGGCAGTATTAGGACATTGGCACCAGCCCGTACCCAAGTGAATCTGATGAATCTGATTCGTTCTCAGAAACGTGAACACTCTCGAAAGCCAGATGAGATGGTTGCCTTAATCGAAGCATGTAGTCCAGGTCCCTATTTGGAGCTTTTTGCCCGGGGGGAGCGGGAAGGGTGGACGCTTTGGGGCAATCAGGCGAATGAGGCCTATGCGCCCGATTGGCCAACTTATGCCGGGGCGGAAACACAGGCAATTGCACGATAAAAGAGTTTTGAAATTGGAGCGTTACCATGCCATATAAAGTTGCGTTTATCTCCCTTGGCTGCGCCAAGAATCTGGTGAACACCGAGCAGATGATGGCCCTGTGCCGGGCGGCGGGGCATACCGTCACCGGCGAGGCGGCGGGGGCCGACGTGGCGGTGCTGAACACCTGCGGGTTTATCGAGTCGGCCAAGAGCGAGGCCATCGACAATATTATCGCCCTGGGGGAGCTGAAACAGGCCGGCAAGCTGAAAAAGCTGCTGGTGGCCGGCTGCCTCACCCAGCGCTACCCGGAGGACATCCGCACGGAGCTGCCCGAGGTGGACGGCATGCTGGGCACCGGGAGCTACACCGACGTGGTGGCCGCCGTGGAAGGGCTGATGGCGGGGGAGAGGCCGGAATATTTTTCCGACATCCACCGTACCTATGAGGACGGGGAGCGGCTGGTGACCACCCCGCCCTACACCGCCTTTTTAAAAATCGCCGAGGGGTGCTCCAACGGCTGTGCCTTCTGCATCATCCCCAAGCTGCGGGGGAAGTACCGCAGCCGCTCCCTGGAGGCCCTGCTGGCCGAGGCGAAAAAGCTGGCCGCCTCCGGGGTGAAGGAGCTCATTGTCATCGCCCAGGACATCACCCGCTACGGCCTGGACCTGCCGGAGAAAACCTCTCTGGCCCGGCTGCTGCGGGAGCTGTGTCAGCTGGACTTTCACTGGATTCGCCTGCACTACCTCTACCCGGAGGCCATCACCGACGAGCTGATTCAGGTGATTGCCGGTGAGCCCAAAATCCTTCACTACCTGGATATCCCCATCCAGCACTGCAACGACGCCATTTTGAAGGCCATGCGCCGCCGGAACACCCGGGCGGAGCTGGA
Source organism: Lawsonibacter sp. (assembly GCA_022798155.1). Classification (GTDB taxonomy): domain Bacteria; phylum Bacillota; class Clostridia; order Oscillospirales; family Oscillospiraceae; genus Lawsonibacter. The sequence continues at coordinate 4,315 of JAAWLY010000099.1, forward strand.
GGAGCTTTTCGCAAAGCTGCGTTCCGCCATACCGGATTTGGTTATCCGTACCTCCCTGATCTGCGGCCTGCCTGGAGAGGGGGAGGGGGAGTTTGAGGAGCTGTGCCAGTTCCTCCAGGAGCAGAAGCTCCAGCGGGTGGGGGTGTTCCAGTTCTCCCCGGAGGAGGGCACCCTGGCCGCCGCCATGGAAAATCAGGTGGACGGCGACGTGGCCGCCCGGCGAGTGGAGCTGGTGGTGGACCTGCAGTCCCGGATTATGGACGGGTACAACGAGGAGCGGCTGGGTACGGTGATGGAGGTGCTGTGCGAGGGCTTCGACAGCGGCGAGGGCTGCTATGTGGGCCGCACCTACGCCGACTCGGTGGACATCGACGGCCGGGTGCTCTTTACCGCCGCCGGGCTGGTCCCGGCCGGGGAGTTTGTCAACGTAAGAATAACCGGGGTCTCCGACGGGGATCTGACGGGCGAGATTGAGGAGTGATACCATGCCAATGAATACTGCCAACAAGCTGACCATCCTGCGGGTGGTGATGATCCCCGCCTTTTTGCTGGTGCTGTACTTAGATGTGCCCTGCGCCAACTACTGGGCCCTGGCCATCTTCGCCGCCGCCAGCGTGACGGATACCCTGGACGGCTACATTGCCCGGCACTACAACCAGATCACCGACTTCGGCAAGTTTATGGACCCCCTCGCCGACAAATGTCTGGTGGTGGCCGCCATGCTGTGGTTTGTGGAGGCGGGCCAGATGCCCGCCTGGGCCCTGCTGGTTGTCATCATCCGGGAGTTTGGCGTTTCGGGGCTGCGGATGGTGGCCGCCGACAAGGGCCGGGTCATCGCCGCCGGCTGGTCGGGGAAGGTGAAGACGGCCGCCACCATGGTGTGCGTCTGCATCATGCTGATTATCAGCCCCCTGGTGTACTCCGGGGGCGGAAACTGGGCGTCGGCGCTCAATCTGATCTGCATTGCCGTCATTGTGCTGACTACCATCTACTCCGGGGTGGAATACTTTATGAAGAACGCGGATATTCTGGCTGAGGCCAAATGAGAGGGAGACGCCCATGACAAAGTCAAACCAACAGGCCGGGCTGAGGGAGTTTATCGTCCGGGTGGGGACGATTGCCCTGTCCTCCCTGATTGTAGCAGTGAACCTGAAGAGCTTTGTGGCGGCGGGGGACCTGTTCCCCGGGGGATTTACCGGCATTACCCGCCTGATCCAGCGGTGCGCCCTGGAATTTGCCGGGGTGGAGCTGCCCTTCGGCCCCATTAACCTGGTGCTCAATGCCGTTCCCGCCTTCATCAGCTTTAAGCTGGTGGGCAAGCGTTTTACCCTGTATTCCTGCCTGTCCATTTTTCTGACCAGCGTCTTCACCGACCTGGTGCCCGCCCTGGACATCACCGAGGATGTCCTGCTCATCTGCATTTTCGGCGGGATTGTGGGCGGGTTTGCCAACTCCCTGTGCCTCCATGTGCGGGTGACCACCGGCGGCACGGATTTCATTGCCATCGCCCTGTCAGAGCGGAAAAATGTGGACGCCTGGAGCTATATTTTCTGCGGCAATGTGGTGCTGCTATTGATTGCCGGCTATCTGTTCGGCTGGGACAGGGCGCTGTATTCCATGCTGTACCAGTACGCTTCCACCCAAGTCATCAAGACCATGGACCCGGATAGCCGGCAGGCCACCCTGCTGATCGTTACCGGACGGGAGACCGCGGGCGGTGTGTGCGCCCAGATTCAGGACACCCACCACACCGCCACCCTCATCGAGGGGGTGGGGCTGTACAACGGGGACCCCTGCGTGATGATCTACTCCGTGGTGGCCGACAGCGAGGTGCGCTCTCTGGCCCGGAAGATCCGCCACTCCGACCCCAAGGCCTTTGTCAACGTTCTGCGTACCCAGCGGGTAGTGGGAAAGTTCTACCGAAGACCGAGAGATTAGAAGGATAAAAAGCGTCCCTCAACGAAAGCTGAGGGGCGCTTTGTCAATTCTGCAAATGCGCCGGGGGAGCGGTTTGCCAAGGAAGAAGGATTTGCGGATGTTGACATAAAATTGCCCCGCTACCGCTTTAAATCTCCCTGGAGCAGGACCTGGTCGCCGGACTGATACTCCTTGGCGTACTTTCCGGGGGTGAGGCCGGTGAGGTGGCCGAAGGTGCGGATAAAGTGGGAGTTGTCGGAGAAGCCGGACAGCTCGCCAGCCTGCTGGACGCTGACCCCCTCTTGAAGCAGCTGCCGGGCCCGGAGCACCCGGCTGTAGATGATGTACTCCATGACGGAGAAGCCGGTGGCCGCCTTAAAGATGCGGCACAGATAGTGCTTGCTGATATAGAACTGCCCGGCAATCTGGTCCAGGGTGAGGGGCTCGGACAGGTGGTCCCGGATGTAGTCCAGGATGGGGGAGACCCGGAGGAAGTCTTTGTTTTGGATGGACTCGCCGGCGTCGGCCACGTTGAGCACGGGGGCCACCCGGACGAGCAGGTTGAGCAGGGCCACCAGCTGCCGGGTGTCGCTGCCGAAGGAGCCGTCGTTTTTGTTGCGCTCCAGGGCCTGGAACAGCTCGATGATTTCCGTCATTTCGCCCCCGGCCAGCTCAGCCCGGCGGAAGGCGGCGCCGCAGAACTGGGTCAGGTCGGTCTGGGAGGTGGAAAGCTGGGCGAGGCTTTTTTTGCTGATATGGAGCACATAACGGGCGTGGAAGCCCTCGGCCATGGTGCGGTGGAGGGTGTTCTCGCCAATGAGGTAGAGCGTTCCCCGCCGCAGGGGGTAGATCTGGCCGCTGACAAAGATATTCCCCGGGCTGACCAGGGGGAGCAGCAGCTCGCAGTGGTCATGGAAGTGCAGCCGGCTCATGTTCCAGGTCTCGTTGTGGTTCAGTTGCAGGTGAAATTCCACGTTGGTCATGGCGGATATCTCCCTTCCCCGCATGAAGTGCTCCCTCATTATACCACGCCAGTGCAAGATATGCAAACTTTATGCTAAATTACAGGCTAGACCAATTGTAATATTTGTGGTAAAATAACTATCGTATTAGAGCGCGTTGTGGAACCTTGACAATTCAAGCGAGAAGAAAGAGAACCAAAAAATTTGTAATGGGGGTATTACTATGAACAAAGTATATTCCATGCACGACGCCGTGGCAAAGTTTGTGGAGGACGGCGATGTCCTTGCAATCGGCGGCTTTACCACCAACCGCAAGCCCTATGCCACCGTGTCGGAGATTCTGCGCCAGGGCCAGAAGGATTTTGTTGTCTACGCCGGCCCCGGCGGCGGCGAGGTGGATATGCTCATCGGCGAGGGCCGGGTGGCCGCCTACATCAACTGCTATACCGCCAACTCCGGCTACACCAACGTGTCCCGCCGCTTCCGCGCCGCCAT
>JAAWLY010000100.1 GCA_022798155.1 Lawsonibacter sp.
CCGGGACCTGGGCTTCGAGGTCTATCTGGCGGTGGACGAGTTCTCCTGGTCCAAAAAGGCCCAGCCCCACCTGATCCGCCGGCAGATCGTCAACCTGTCTATCGCGGGTGACTTCCATGTCCACCTCTTCCCCGACGACATTCCGGTAAACATTGCCAACCCCGCCGACCTGAAGCGGCTGGTGGCGCTGTTCCCCCACCAGCAGGTGTATATTGTGGCGGGCAGCGACGTGGTGGCCAACGCCTCCTCTTACCGGGCAGAGCCGGAGCCCTGGTCCATCCACCAGATGAACCACGTCATCTTCCACCGGGCGGGAGAGACGGAGCTGCCCGACAAGCTGCCCATCACCGGCGATGTCATTCGCCTGCAGCTGCCCCCCCATCTGGAGGATATCAGCTCCACCCGCATCCGGGAGAATGTGGACCTGAACCGGGATATCTCCAATTTCATCGACCCGGTAATTCAGGACTTTATCTATCAAAACGGACTATACCTCCGGGACGGCCAGGACAAACCCATGCTGGGCGCCGGCGATCTGGAATTTCAGTGGGAGGAGGAGCTGAGCGACCAGATGCTCGCCACCCTGTCCGGCATCTGGCCGGAGTGGTCCGGCGCCCTGGCCGCCGCCCAGAGCCTGGGAGACAAGGTACTGATTCTCCGCAGGATGGACAGCGACAGCCCGCTTGGCTACGTGTGCTACCGGCTGCTGACCACCTCCCAGCTCTTCGACGCTTTGGGAGACAACGAGCTGGCCGACCGCATCCGCCTGCGCTCCGCCGGAGACGTGCTGCTGATTACCGGCCTGGGGACTGACTACACCACCGCTCAGCGCAAGGACCTGGGCCATCTGCTGCTGTGCGAGCTCATCGCCTGGGCCCTGGAGCGGGAGTGCGTCTACTCCGTCTGCCGTCCCCGCAGCGGACAGCTGGGCGCCTCGCTGGACGCCCTGCTGGCCCGGATGGGCTTTGTGGCCCGGGAGGGAAACGCCCCCATCCGCGAGGTGGACATGCGGGCCCCCACCGTACTGATCCAGAACCTGTCCACCGCCATCCAGGAGCCCTTGAACCGCAATCCCCGGGTACTGTCCGCCGTCCGGCGGGGACACGAGCGGCTGCAGCTGGCCCTGGCCGGGCTGTATCCCGGCTCCCTGGTGCTCACCCTGTCCTCCGAGGTCATCCACCACCGGCTGCTGAAAAAAATCACCGACTACAACCAGGTGCCCGCCGAGCCCACCGTCCCCCGGGTGCTGGGCAAGAGCATGTGCGTCCCCTTCGGCAAGATGCTCCGGGGGCGGATCGTCCCCAACACAGTGACCAAGACTCTCCACACCGACAAGGTGTTCACCCCCGACCTGAAGAAGAGCACCCTGGAGGCCTTCCCCTACTACGCCCCCATCCCCAGTCAGGTGCGCACCTTAAAATCCTTCAACCGCCCGGTGATTCTGGTAGACGATCTGATGCACCCTGGTTTCCGCTTCAAAGTGCTGGGGCCCATTCTGAAAAAGGAAGGTGTCCCCATCCAGGTGGTGCTGGTGGGGGTGCTGTCCGGCTACGGCAAGGACCTGATGCGCACCCTGGACCAGCCGGTGGACGCGGTCTACTTCCTGCCCCGGCTGCGCCAGTGGTTTGTAGAGGCCACCCTGTACCCCTTTATCGGGGGCAACACCGTCCGGCGGCCCAGTTCCCCGGTGCCCGGCCTGCTGCCCGGCATCAACCACATCCTGCCCTACGCCGCCCCCGCCTATATGGAGGAGTGCGGTCGGGAGGCGGTGGTCCGGCTGTCCCGCTCCTGCCTGGAATCCGCCCTGGACTTGATGCTCGCCCTGGAACAGGAGTACCGCACCCTCTATGGCCGGAACCTGACTTTGTCCCGGCTGCCCGAGGCGGTAATTCTCCCCCTGTGCCCCGACAAGGGTACCTGCCTGCACTATGATCCCAACCTGTCCGCCTCGGTCTACCTGGAAAACGACCTGGAACAGCTGTTAAGGCAGAATTTGTAAACGGAGGATATAACAATGACCTTGATCGAGCAAGTTGAGCAGGCGTTTGGACCGCCTGAGGAGGAACGAGTCCTGGATTTCCTGGTGCATCGGGAGCTGGCCGGCTGCGGCGACGATACCGTCCGATGGCTCAGCCTGTTTGAAAAGTGTGCCGGTTGGCGGGAAAAATATTTCCTGTGGGAGGAGAGCACCTATATCGACGGTATAAGTGGCTGGAACCTGCAACTGGATGTGTGCAAGGTCCGCCTGCCCGAAAACGGTGAAGATTGGATAGTATATCTCTGCCACATGGCGCTGATGTTAGTCGTCAGCAACATGTCGATCGGCGAGCGAACCAGCTTGGCGGAGGCCGGGCGAGAAATTGAAAATTTTTCCTGCGGCGACTGGCCCACCGTGGTTGAGTACCCGGATGGCAGCTACGCAGAACTGACACCGGAGCAGTGGATGGAAGAATTGACCGGATTTTTGAATACATCCTGGGAAGGTTACCGGAAGTTTTCCAGGAACGCTCCCAGCTACCAAAGAGAGATGGAACAAAATTATCCTAAATTTGACGCTATTTTGGAGCGGCTTACGCAGGAGACAAGCGACTGTGAAGTCGTGCGTATGAACCGACACGGCGGCGATGAATCCACCTGGTACTTCGCAAGGGCAGAGAATTGCTTTTACGTTGTGCGTGTCACAGATTCTATGTAACGGCAAGGACGTTTTAAGAAGCGCCAAAGTCCCCCTTGCAAAAGGGGGTGCCCCGCAGGGGCGGGGGGATTCTGATTACAGGGAATTTCTGATAATCCGGAATCCCCCAGTCATCGCCTACGGCGGTGCCAGCCCCCTTTAACAAGGGGGCCTTTGGAGGAAATTTAAAACCGGAAGTGATATCATCATGTATTATTACAATTACAAGGGTGCAAATCTGGTCTCCGTCACCCCTGAGAAGAATCTAGGCCCGGAAATTGAGCCGGTAACCCAGGGCCATCTGTTTGCCGTTGTCCCCGGCGACCCGGTGCTGGGCCGGGGGAGCTTTAAGGTTACCCACCCCGGCCAGCTGCTGGCCAGCCACGGCCTGGAGGTGCTGGACGCCTCCCGCCTGCCCGATCTGAACAGCGAATTTCCCTGGGGGGAGGCCCTGATGCCTCCGCTGGACTGCCGGCCCATCCCCCTGATGGTGGATGAGAATGTGGAGCGGGCCATCGCCGGCGGCCGGCTCACCGCCGTCAACACCAGCCGCCCCGGCTGGGAGGACATTCTGCACTGGTCCCCCAATCCCGGCAAGAAGCGGGTGAACATCCTGGCCATCGGCGACGTAGGCTCCACCCTGCTCACCGGGCTGAAGCTGCTGGGGGGGGACGTGATCTCCTCCATCGGCATCTGCGATCTGTCCGACCAGATCACCGCCCGGTGGGAGTTTGAGATGGGTCAGATCAACCTGCCCTGGCAGTACGACGTCTTCCCTGAGGTGGAGGTGGTCACTCCAGACCAGCTCTTTGACTGCGACATGTTTGTCTTTGTGGCCTCCAAGGGCATCCCTCCGGTGGGCTCCCAGATCAAGGACGTGCGTATGGCCCAGTTCGAGGCCAACGCGGGCATTGTGAAGCACTACGCTAAAATGGCCCGGGAGAAGGGGTTTCAGGGACTGTGGTGCGCCGTCTCCGACCCGGTGGACCCCCTGGCCAAGACCGCCTATCTGGAGAGCAACCGGGACGAGAACGGCGTTTTTGACGGCCGGGGCCTGCGGCCCGAGCAGATCCAAGGCTTTGGCCTGGGGGTGATGAACGCCCGGGCGGCCTACTTCGCCAAGCGGAACTCCAGGCTGGCCTCCTTCCTCACCGAGGGCCGCTCCTTCGGCCCTCACGGCACCGGGCTGTGGATTGCCAACTCCATTGACCACTACGATGAAGAAATTTCCGCGGAGCTGACCCGCCTCACCGTCACCGCCAACCTGAAAATGCGGGAGATTGGCTTCAAACCCTATGTGGCCCCCGCCCTGTCCTCCGGGGCGCTGTCCCTGCTGCTCACCCTCCGGGGGGAGTGGCACTGCGGGTCGGTGTTCCTGGACGGGGTCTATATGGGGGTCAAAAACCGCTATACCCCCGCCGGAATTGAGACCGAGCTGCTGCCCCGCATCCCCGACCCCCTCTTCGGCCACATCCAGGAGGCAGCGGATCACCTCAAGAGCATTATTTAAGAAGGTGGAACCATGTCCATTACCCTCATTCATCCCACCCCCGACTCCGGCTGGGCGGGCCAGCGGCTGGACAGCATTTTAAAGCGGGCCCTGGCGGGCCGGGAGGTCCGCACCGTGCGGACCGCGGCGGAGCTGTCCGGCCTGGAGGGGCAGCGCCTGCTGCTGGCCCTGCCCCTGGGGGACACCGGGGTCAACCTGGAGTATATGCGCTTGCTGGTCCGGCTGCGGAAAGAGCCCGGCCTCCTCCAAGGCTGCACCGGCGGGCTGATTGTGGACGGGGCGGGGGAGCTGTACACCAAGTCCGCCGCCGCCGAGGCGGCCCTGGCCCTGAACATGGCGGGCTGCGCCCTGGTGGGCCGGCCCCTGGTGGAGGGCACCGGGTCGTTGAAAAACTTTACCGTCCAGGCCAAGAACCTGGGAGTGGGGCTGATGGAGGCCTACCGCCACGCCGCCGCCGAGCTGGCCGACCAGGTGGAGTGCTTCGCCTTCCCCCAAAAGGAGCGGCCCGAGGTTCTGGTCCTCCACGCCTCCAGCCACCACACCTCCAACACCATGGACCTGTGGTCCCAGGTGCGGGAGCGGGTGGAGGGCCGGTGTACCGTCCGTGAAATCGGCCTGCGCAATGGCACTCTGTCCGATTGCTCCGGCTGCCCCTACACCATGTGCCTCCACTTCGGCGAGCAGGGGGGGTGCTTCTACGGCGGTGTGATGCAGGACGAGGTCTACCCCGCCGTCCGGGCGGCAGACGCCCTGGTGCTGCTGTGCCCCAACTACAACGACGCCCTGTCCGCCAACCTCACCGCCTGCATCAATCGGCTCACCGCCCTCTTCCGCCAGACCCGGTTCTACGACAAGGCGGTATTTGCCATCGTAGTCTCCGGCTACTCTGGGGGAGATGTGATGGCCCGGCAGGCCATTTCCGCCATGAATATGAACAAGTCCTTTTACCTCCCCCCCAGATTCGCCCTCATTGAGACGGCCAATAACCCCGGCCAGGCCCTGGCCCTCCCCGGCATCCAGGAGCGGCTGGAGAACTTTGCCTGGAATATTCTGGACACCCTGTGTCTATAAAGAAAAGCCCTCCGGCCACAGCCGGAGGGCTTTTTCTCAGTTCAGATACTCTCTGGGGTCCACGGGCTGGCCGTTCAGGATGGTCTCCAGGTGAATGTGGGAGTCCACCCCCACCTCGGCGATGGCGGTGGAGCCCACCGTTCCCAATACGCCGCCGATCTCCACCAGGTCGCCGGCCTCCACGGCCACCTCCTCGTTCAGGTTGCAGTACCAGGACTGGAGCCCGCCGCCGTGGTCCACCACCACGGTGGTGCCCATCAGGCCGTCTTTATAGACTTGGTCCACGGTGCCCGCGCTGATAGACAGCACGTTGACTCCCTGGGCGGCAGCGATATCCAGCCCGCCGTGGGTACGCCAGTCCTCCATGGTGGGGTCCAGAGACAAGGTCTCCACGCTGAAGTCCCGCAGCACCGCACCCTGCACCGGCCAGGTAAACACCTTTGACAGGGTCTCCCCGCTGTTCTGAGCTTCCGGCTCGGGTTCGCTCTCCTTCACAGGCTCCGGGTCATCCGGCTGAACGGGAGTCTTTATCTCCGTCTTCGGCGCTGTGGGAGTTTTCACGGTCTCCCGCTCATCCGGAACAGGGACGGAGGGCTGCACCACGCTGTGATCCGGAATGGTAACGGAGGCGTCACCCCCCGCCGGCTCGGCGGCGCGGGTGCCCCCCAAAACGGTCTGCAGCAGATAATAGCCCGAAATTCCTATGGTGGCGACACACAGGAACAGGACGATGTAAAAGCCCTTTCCCATGGCAAAATCGCCCAACTTGTTCAAAAAGCTCCGGTTTTTCAAAAAACCACCTCCACAGCCTATTTTGGACAGCCTGGGAGACGGTTATACATGGCAGCTGAAAATCTTTGAAAATTTCAAAAAGGGAATTGACAAACAAGAAACAATGGGGTAATATAATTTGAAATCATCAAAAAATGCGATGATCGGGATAGTAGGCTTGTCTGGATCTGAAGAGAGGGTGCGGCTGGTGTAAGCACCTGTGAAAGACCTCCTGCCGAACCTCACCCGTGAGCGGTCCATCTGAACCGGCGGACGCCGCAGTAGGTTGGAACGGCCTCCCGCCGTTACCGGGCAATAAGCGCATGGCGGCAGGCCATGAATTTAGGTGGTACCACGGAGTATTTGGCTTCGTCCTATTCAAATTAGGATGGAGCTTTTTGTTTTGTCCTGGACCAACGGAGGTGACGTTCCATGAATGGAGCACAGGCACTGATTGAAAGCTTAAAACGAGAAGGCGTAACCCACATCTTCGGATACGCCGGGGCCACCATCTGCCCGGCGGTGGACGCGCTGAAGGACGCCCCAGAGATCGGCTACACCCTGGTGCGCACCGAGCAGAACGCAGGACACATGGCATCAGGCTACGCACGGGTCAGCGGCAAGGCGGGAGTGTGCATGGTGACCTCCGGCCCGGGGGCCACCAACCTGATCACCGGCATCGCCACCGCCTATATGGACTCCATCCCCATGGTGGCCATCACCGGCCAGGTGCCCAGCAATCTGCTGGGGCGGGATATCTTCCAGGAGGTGGACATCACCGGCGCGGTAGCTCCTTTCTCCAAACACAGCTACCTGGTGAAGGACCCCAACCAGATTCCCCGGGTGGTCCGGGAGGCCTTCCACATCGCCTCCACCGGCCGGCCCGGCCCGGTACTCATCGACATCCCCATTGATGTCCAGCAGCAGGCCCTAAAGGCCTTCGACTGGCCGGAGGCGGTGAATATCCGGGGGTACAAGCCCAGTGTAAAGGGCAACGACCTTCAGATTAAGCGGGTGGTGGAGGCTATCTCCAAGGCCAGGCAGCCCATCATCTGCGCCGGAGGCGGCGTGTGGCTGGCCAACGCCCGGGAGGAGCTGCTGGAGCTGGCGGAGGGCACCGGCATCCCGGTGGTAAAGACCATGATGGGCATCTCCCTGATGCCCACTGACCACCCCCTGAACATGGGCATGATCGGGGCCCACGGCAATTTCTGCGCCAACAAGGCTTTGGCCAAGTCCGATCTGCTCATCATGGTGGGCACCCGGGCGGCCGACCGGGCCATCATTCAGCCCGACGAAATTCAGCGGCGGATGGCCACCATCCACATCGATGTGGACCCGGCGGAGATCGGCAAGAACATGCAGGCCGCCGTCCCCCTGGTGGGGGACGTGAAGGTAATCCTCCGGCAGATACTGGACCTGGGGGTGGACGCCCCCGACTGCTCCGAGTGGCGGTCCAAGCTGGCCGACTACCGCAAGGCTGAGCTGAGCCGTCAGTTCCCCAGCCGCCCCGGCTCCGTCTTCCCCGGCACCGTCATGCGCAGGCTGGGCGCCAAGCTGGACGATGACGCGGTGGTTCCAGATATAATCCTCATTTCTATCCTAATTGTAAGGCGCTGTATCTTTTGCGGGAAAAATTAATCCAAAAATATTCTTATTA
>JAAWLY010000101.1 GCA_022798155.1 Lawsonibacter sp.
CGACCGCAACACCACCATCCCCGCCCACGGCAGCCAGGTGTTCACCACCTACTCCGACAACCAGACCTCCGTGGAGGTCAAGGTGCTCCAGGGCGAGCGGGAGATGGCCCAGTACAACAAGCAGCTGGGCGTGTTTATGCTGGACGGCATCCTGCCCGCCCGCCGGGGCGACCCCAAGATTGAGGTCACCTTCGACATCGACGCCAACGGCATCGTGAACGTGTCCGCCAAGGACCAGGGTACCGGCCGGGAGCAGCACATCACTATCACCTCCTCCACCAACATGAGCAAGGAGGAGATCGACAAGGCCATGCGGGAGGCCGAGCAGTTCGCCGCCGAGGACAAGAAGGCCCGGGAGGCCGCAGACATCCGCAACGCCGGCGACCAGACCGCCTATCAGGTGGAAAAGACCTTGGGCGAGGTGGGCGACAAGCTCCCCGCCGAGGACAAGGCCAAGGTCCAGGCCGCCCTGGATCACCTGAAGGAGACCCTGAAGGGGGCCGATATCAATGCCATCAAGGACGCCACCGAGGCTGTCAACAAGGCGTTTGCCGAGGTGGGCTCCAAGATTTATGGCCAGGCCGGTCAGGCGGGCCCCGGCCCCGACATGGGCGGCGGCCAGCAGCCCGGCGGGCAGCAGGGCGGCGACGGTGTGGTAGACGCCGACTACGAGGTCATTGACGACGACCAGAAGTAAAACACGATATCTGACGGGAGGCGCTGAGCGGGCAGGAAACTGTTCCGCTCGCCTCCATGTCAAGAGGTGATAACATATGGCGGAACAAAAACGAGATTATTACGAGGTTTTGGGGCTGTCCAAGGGAGCGTCTGAGGAGGAGCTGAAAAAGGCCTATCGCAAGCTGGCCAAGAAGTACCACCCCGACGTGAACCCCGGCGACAAAGACGCCGAAGCCAAGTTCAAGGAAATTAACGAGGCCTACGGTATCCTGTCTGACCCGGAGAAGAAGGCCCGGTATGACCAGTTCGGCTTTGCCGGAGTGGACCCCAGCTACGGCGGCGGGGGCGGCATGGGCTTCGACATGGGGGATATCGACCTGGGCGACATCTTCGGCTCCTTCTTCGGCGGGGGCTTTGGGGGCGGCTTCGGCGGCGGAGGCCGGCGGAACGGCCCCCAGAAAGGGGAAAGCCTGCGGGTCAACCTGGCGCTCTCCTTTGAGGAGGCGGCTTTCGGCTGCACCAAGGAGATCGAGCTTCAACGGACTGAGACCTGTGAGGAGTGCAAGGGCTCGGGCTGCGCGGCGGGCACCACCGCCGAGACCTGCCCCGACTGCCGGGGCACCGGCCAGGTGCGCATCCAGCGGGGAGCGGGCGGTTTCGCTTTCTCCACCACCACCACCTGCTCAAAGTGCCGGGGGACGGGCAAGATTATCCACACCCCCTGTAAGAAGTGCGGCGGGGCGGGCAGTGTGCGGAAAAAGCAGCGCATTTCCGTCACCATCCCGGCGGGCATCGACGACGGCCAGGCTGTCTCCATGCGGGGCCAGGGCAACGCTGGAGTCAACGGCGGCCCGGCCGGAGACCTGCTGGTGCGGATCCAGATCAAGCCCCACCCGCAGTTTCAGCGGGAGGGCACCACGGTGCTCTACGAGTGCCCGGTGAGTTTCTATCAGGCGGCCATGGGGGCCGAGCTGGAGATCCCCACCATCGACGGCAAGGTGAAGTACAGTCTCCCCGCCGGCACCCAGACGGGTACCACCTTCCGCCTGCGGGGCAAGGGCATCCCGGAGCTGCGCAGCAGCCGCCGGGGCGACCAGTACGTCACCGTCCGGGTGCAGGTGCCCACCAACCTCAACGCCGAGCAGAAGGAGGCCCTGAACGCCTTCGGCGCTGCCATGGGGGAGAAGGTCCCCGAGGGGGGATTGAAGGGGTTTTTCGATAAAAAGAAAAAGAAAAAGTGATCGGCGTCCCTCCCGGCTGAGGAGGGACGTTTTTATGCCCAAAATACAGTTGAACCGCCGGAGGCATCGTGCTATAATAAGGTTACCTTTTGGGCACGGCCCAAAGCAAAAAACGAAGGAGGTTTTTGAACATGAAAATTTGGAAACGCCTGGGCGCGGCGGCGCTGACCGTGCTTACCATCGCGGCGCTGACCGGAACCGCCCTGGCGGCAGAGCCGGTCACCACAGCCGCCCCGGCTATCTCCGTCCAGATGAACGGTGAGGCCCTGGCCTTTTCAGACGCCGTACCGGAGGCCGTCGATGGCCGCACCTTTGTGCCCCTCTACGCGGTGACAGAGGCTCTGGGCGCTGAGGTAAACTATGCCCCGGCCACCAAGACCATCACCATCCAGCGCGGCGGCGACACCCTGACCATGGTGCTGGGGGAGAACACGGCCTCTGTTCTGGGGAAAGACGGCCAGACCCGCACCATCCAAATGGACGTGATCCCCTATGCCAAAAATAACCGCACCTACGTGCCCATCGCCTTTGTGGCCGACGCTTTGGGCTGCGGCGTGGGCTGGGACCAGGGGGCCAAGACCGTCGTCATTGTGGACGTGGACGCCCTGCTGGGCGACGCCACCTTCGAGCTGATGGACAACTTCGCCGCCTACTGCGCCAAGCAGCAGAAGGAGCAGAATATGGCGGTGACCGGAGCGCTGGATATGGAAATTGCCGACAAGAGCGGCGCGATGCTGGCCAAACCTGTCACCGCCAAGGGCAGCATTGACGGCGTTACCAGCGACACCAAGGCCCAGCTGAACTGGAGCCTGAAGCTGTCCGACCTCTCCAGCCTGCTGGGAGATTCTGCCGCCTCCCCCGCGACTTAGGGGATGCTGTCCGCTCTGTCCGATATGAAGGGCGAGGTGCGTATGGACCTGGACGCCGGCACCGCCTATCTGTCCCTGCCCGGCGTGCTCACCGGCGGATCGGGCGACGTCTGGTACTCCATGGACCTGAACGCCTACACCGCGCAGCTGCTGGGCGGTATGAACATGACCCAGCTGACCCGGCTGCAGGAGGCCGGAATCCGGGAGGTCCTGGCCGCCGTTATCCAGTCCATGCCCCTCACGGACAGTCAGTACAGCTACGACGGCGTGGCCCGGGTGGTGGAAATCTACACCCGGATGCTCAGCGACCAGGCTTTCACCCAGAAGGGCAACGCCTACGTGGCCCAGATGAAGCTGGAGGACCTGGTAGACATGACCGTCACCCTCACCAAGAAGGGGGACGACATTGTGGCCGCCGACATTGAGATGACCTGTGCCGTGGATGAGGATGGCGAAAAGGTTGCCATGAGCATGACCGAGCATGCCGCCCCCGACAAGGTAACGGTGAAGATGGACATGTCCGTGGAGGACGGCGAGATGTCTGTGAAGCTGGCTATGGACCTGGACTGCGTCCCCACCGGCAAGGCGCCTGTGACCACCCTGCCCGCCGGGGTCCAGGCGGTCCCCATGAACTAAGAAGCAGTATTTACAGGGGGTGAACGCGGCTTGGGCGGCAAAATCTCTCGCCCATCCAGCATCTCCAGCCTATGAATACAGGTTCTAAAAGCGGCAGACTTGAACAAGCAGCCGGCCTGGAGCACATGCTCCAGGCCGGTTTTTATCTCGTCAGAACTGCGTAGACGGCCCCGACTGCGCCGCCCTTCAAAAGCAGGTCCCGGACCTGGCGCTGCAGGGAGGTGTCTTGGGGCAGAAGGTGGAAGGGGGTGTCCTCCGGGAGCTGAAAAAGCCACTGGATAAACTCCGTGTCCTCCGGATTTTCCCGCAGGACGCGAAAGCGATTCTGGAAGGATTGGATGCGGGAGGAGGGGGACAGGAAGGGCCGGAGCCGGGGGGAGAGCAGCCAGGAGTTACAAACGTATGCCTTGGCCCGGTACTCCGGGAAATAGCGGGAAAAAAAGGCCTGTGCCTGTTCCAGGGAGCGGTCTACCGCCGCCGGGGACAGGTCGGCGTCAGAGGGAATGTGGATGGAGAGGGCGTTTTTCCCCTCGTGAGCACAAAACTCATACTCCAGGGCCCCAAGCCGGAAGATGCTCAGACTGGTCTGCCGGAAGGTCCACCAGCCCCGGTCAAAAGCCAGCCGCCCGGTGGCCTTTTCGCACTCCTGGAGAAACCGTGGGAAGCACCTCATGGTGTCAAGATAGATATCTGACGGAATATGCTTTTCCCGATAGGCGTGAAAGGCCCGGCAGGCACACTCCAGATAGCAGTACAGCAGCTGG
Source organism: Lawsonibacter sp. (assembly GCA_022798155.1). Taxonomy (GTDB): domain Bacteria; phylum Bacillota; class Clostridia; order Oscillospirales; family Oscillospiraceae; genus Lawsonibacter. The sequence continues at coordinate 4,189 of JAAWLY010000101.1, forward strand.
AAGTGGTCCTTGTCCTCCTGGAGGAGAGCTTTCAGCCGCCGGTAGGCCCCGGGGGCGGCGCTGCGGTCCTGGAGTCCCGTCAGGCAAGGTTCCAGAGGAGTCAGGTCCAGCTGTTCCGCCACGGCCTCCAGCTTTTCCACTGCCGCAGCCGGCAGATCAATGCGGCGATACAGTTCTGGCTGATCCATAGCTTTCGCCTCCTCAGAGATGTTAAACAGGCTCTCAAAAAAGATGCTTCCATTATAGCACAGGGGGCCGCCCGCTGCAAGACATGAAAAGAGCGCCCCGGTTGGGACGCTCTGAAAAACCGGATCAGGCCAGGGCCTTCTTGGCGGTATCGGTGAGCTGGGTGAAAGCGGCCTTGTCGTTGACAGCCAGCTCAGCCAGCATCTTGCGGTTGATGACGATGCCGGCCTTCTTCAGCCCGTTCATAAAGGTGGAGTAGTTCATGCCGTTGATCTTGCAGCCGGCATTGATACGGGTGATCCACAGCTGACGGAAATCACGCTTTTTCAGCTTGCGGCCGGTGTAGGCATATACGCCGGACTTCATAACGGCCTGATTGGCCATCTTAAAGTGCTTGGACTTAGAACCCCAATAGCCTTTGGCCATTTTCAGGATCTTATTTCTTCTCTTGCGCGTCATCATCGCGCCTTTCACTCTTGCCATGTTTCGTTCCCTCCCTCTTCTTTACTTATACAGGATCATACGCTTGATGGCGGCCTCGTTGGTCTTGTCGGCATAGGTGGTGCCGCGCAGAGCCCGCTTCAGCTTGGTGGTCTTGCCGTGGCCGTTGAGCAGGTGGCGCTTCTTGGTCATGGCGCGCTTAACCTTGCCGGACTTGGTGAGAGAGAAACGCTTTTTGGCGCCGCTGTGAGTTTTAATCTTGATCTTCGCCATAACAGTTGAACTCCTTTACTAGTACTTACTTTTTGTCTTTGGAAGGCTTGGGAGAGAGGAAGATGGACATGTGCCGCCCTTCCAGCTTTGGGGATTTGTCCATCACGGCGATCTCGCCGCACTCCTCGGCAAACTTGACCAGCAGATCCTGGCCGATATTAGTGTGGGCCATTTCGCGGCCGCGGAAGCGGACGGTGATCTTGCACCGGTTGCCCTCGGCTAGGAATTTCTGGGCGTTGCGGAGCTTTACGTTGAAGTCGTTTACATCGATGCTGGGAGACATCCGGATTTCCTTAATCTCCACCACCCGCTGGTTCTTGCGGGCTTCCTTCTCGCGCTTGGTCTGCTCGAACCGATACTTGCCGTAATCCATGAGCTTGCACACGGGAGGAGCGGCATTGGGGGAAATTTTCACCAGGTCCAGATTCCGTTCCTCAGCCAGGCGCAGCGCCTCCTGAGAGGACATAATACCCAGCTGTTCGCCGGTTTCAGAGATCAGGCGGACTTCTTTATCCCGGATTTCTTCATTGGTTTGATGACCTGTGGTAGCGATGGGAAGCACCTCCAGACAAAATAAAATGCGGGCTGCCGGCATGGCCCCCACATCGCAACAAAACAGCGCCGGTAGCTCCGGCAGCGTGTTTTTCCTGTTGACCCTTTGGCCGCTGGCCTGGGGTGAGGACGGGGAACCGTACCTTCTTTCTTGTGCAGGTGACATTATAGCACTGGGGATTGCCTCTGTCAAGGAAAAAATAAAAATTTTTATTCTTCCCACGAGAAAGCCGGACTTTTCCCTTGCCTTTTTGGCTTATCTATGGTATAGTATCATCCGACCCTTTGGGAAGGAGGCGCCCGCCATGAAGGAGTCGGTGAAAATCGCAGCTAAAAACAGCAAGGCTTACCACGACTATTTTATCGAGGAAAAATACGAGACCGGCATCGAGCTGGCGGGCACCGAGGTAAAGTCCATTCGCCTGGGCAACGTGAACCTGAAGGACTCCTTCTGCCTCATCAAGGACGGCGAAATATCTGTCCTGGGGATGCACATCAGCCCTTATGAGAAGGGCAACATCTTCAACAAAGACCCTCGCCGCACCCGTCGCCTGCTCATGCACAAGCGGGAGATCCTCCGCCTGTTCGCTAAGATTAAACAGGACGGCTACTCCCTCATTCCCCTGTCGGTCTACTTCAAGGGCCCCCGGGTCAAGCTGGAAATCGGCCTGGCCAAGGGCAAGAAACTCTACGACAAGCGGGAGTCCGCCGCCCGGCGAGACGCCAAGCGGGAGATGGACCGGGTTATGAAGACCCGAAACCGGTAAAGCGCCCAGAGAAAGGATGATAGTGATGGCACAAAATCCCATTGTCACCATTGAGATGGAAAACGGATCCATTATCAAAGCGGAGCTCTACCCCGAAATCGCGCCCAACAGCGTGAACAATTTTATCTCCCTGATCCAGAAGAGCTTTTACGACGGCCTGATCTTCCACCGCTGCATCCCCGGCTTCATGATCCAGGGCGGCTGTCCTCAGGGCACCGGCATGGGCGGCCCCGGCTACTCCATCAAGGGTGAATTTGCCCAGAACGGCTTTGCCAACGAACTGGCCCACGACCGGGGCGTTCTGTCCATGGCCCGGGCTATGGACCCCGACTCCGCTGGCAGCCAGTTCTTCATCATGGTGGACAAGGCTCCCCACCTGGACGGCGGCTACGCCGCCTTCGGCAAGGTGATCGAGGGGATGGAGACCGCCGACGCCATCGTCTCCGGCAAGACCGACTGGAACGACCGTCCCCGGCAGAAGCAGATGATGAAGAAGGTCACAGTGGACACCTTTGGGGTGGATTACCCTGAGCCGGAGAAAGTATAATGGCTGAAGAAAATTTTTATGGCAGCTTAAAGCAATATGTCGTGCCAGAAGGTACGATTGTACGCTGCGGCGAGCGGAAACATTGCTTTTATCCTGTCAGCAGTGAAGAATTATCCGATGCCGAGTCTATGCTTCATCGGAGGTTTCCGGATGAATTAAGGTGCTTTTATTTGGAAGTAGGCTATGGATATTTAGGATATGATGACCCAGACTTTGCAAACCAGATGATGCGCCCGAAGGAAATTGCTAAATTGAAATTGGGCCTTGACTTTTATGGGAATATGTTTCAAGAGGATCTTGAATACTATACTTCGGACTGTGTATTTCCCTTTTTTGATTTAGGGGGTGAGGCGGATTATTTAGTGATCCAGTTGGAAGGGGACTATATGGGAAGCATACTGTATTGCGGCAGACCAATTGCATCCAACTTCGATGAATTTGTAGGCAAAATGTGTAAGGAAACAGATTATTTCATTGGAAAGCAGCTGACTTGATTCAATTCCTCAACGTGTGGAAATTTTCCCTGCGGCAGTAAAGCCGCCTTGACGGGGGCGTACCGGTTTCGACGGGGGCATAGAAGCAGGAATAGCGAGCGGATGCGCCTAACATCCTAAAAATGGGCAACTTATAAATTAAAGAACGACGATAACGTAGTTCTCGCTGCGGCTTAACGCAGCCGTCCTGCCCGGAAGGACCACGAGCCGGGTCTGGGCGTCGCCTTAG
>JAAWLY010000102.1 GCA_022798155.1 Lawsonibacter sp.
CCAGGACGAGATCGGCGTGCTTACCGACACCTTCAACGACATGGCCGGCCAGCTCCAGGACACCCTGCGCCAGGTGGAGAACGAGCGCAACAAGCTGGATACCCTCTTCCTCCACATGACCGACGGGGTGGTGGCCTTCTCCCGGGCGGGAAAGGTGATCCACTCCAACCCCGCCGCCGAGCGGATGCTCCGCCGGTCCATCGGGCCAGATACCACCTACGAGGACCTGTTCCCCGGCGGGGCGGCTTTGGAGCAGGTGCTGGCCGCCGAGGACCACCTGGAGGAGGAGCGCCAGGTGCGGGACAGCTTCTTTCAGCTGTTGATGGCCCCCTTTGACCGGGGACGGGCGGGGGGCGGCGCCCTGGTGGTGCTCCACGATGTTACCGAGCAGCGGAAAAATGAGGAGATGCGCCGGGAGTTTGTGGCCAACGTCTCCCACGAGCTGCGCACCCCCCTGACCAACATCCGCTCCTACGCTGAGACCCTCACCGACAACGCCGGGGAGATGCCCCCGGACATGGAGAAGAAATTTTTGGGGGTCATCCTCAACGAGAGCGACCGAATGACCCACATCGTCCAGGACCTGCTCACCTTGTCCCGGCTTGACTCGGAGCGGGATGAGCTGAAGCTGCAGCGCTTCCCCTTTGGCGAGGCGGTGAAGGACATCTACAACGCCGTGTATATGGAGGCCCAGAAGCACAACCACACCCTGACCCTGGACCTGGAGCCCGACCTGCCCGATATTTTGGCTGACCGGGAGCGGGTGATCCAAGTGATGATGAACATTGTTTCCAACTCCATCAAATATACCCCCGACGGGGGCCACATCGACATCTACGCCGGCCGGAAGCGGGACAAGGTGTGGATGATTGTAGACGACGACGGCATCGGCATCCCGGAGGAGGACCGCCCCCGAATCTTCGAGCGGTTCTACCGGGTGGACAAGGCCCGCTCCCGCCAGTCGGGGGGTACCGGCCTGGGGCTGTCCATCGCCAAGGAGATTGTGGAGCGGCACAAGGGCCGGATTACCCTGCTGAACAAGGAGCGCCCCGGGCTGGCCATCCGGCTGGAGCTGAACATTGAGGGACCCGATTATGCGAGAGGATAAAAAACGCCGGGCCGTTGAGCTGGGCAAGGACGCGCTCATCGTTCTGCTCGCCATAACCGCCCTGCTGCTGCTGGCCCAGACTCCCCTGGTAGGTCCCCTGCGGGAGCTGTTCCAGGAGGAGGGGGCACAGACCGTCTCTGGACAAATCCAGGGGGTCAACCGGGCGGAGGGGGCCGTCCCTCTGGCCATGGTGGCCAACCTGCCCGGCGGCTCTGGCCAGGGGATTCCGGAGGGGACGGAGGGGGTGCGCTGCGGCATCCTCTATGACCAGGCGGCCTGCCAGGAGCTGTTCCAGCGGGTGGCGGGCACGTTGGCAGAGGTCCTGTCCAGCGCCAGCGCGCCAGAGGCCGTCAGCAGAGCACAGTGGGAGCATGCGCTGACCGACTCGCTGGGGGTGTATATGGACTTTCAGGGGGAAATTCCCATGCCTGTGCTGGTGGGCTGGTTGTCCGGCGGCGAGACCAGCCTGAACGCCACCGTCCGCCGGCTGGTGCTCACCATATGGGAGGACGGGGTGGACCTGTACTACCGGAGCGAAGAGGACGGGCTGTACTACCGCTGCCGGGACCAGGTGGCCGACTCCTTTTCTCTGGCAGAGGCCCTGGCCGGGCTGACGGACAACGGGGCTTTTTATGCCTTCGAGTCAGAGCTGTATGAGGCGCTGGACCCGGATACCCTGCTCCTGGCGGCGGTTCCTGCCCCGGCGGTGTATACCGCCTCCAACCCCATGAACGCCGGACAGGGGGCGCTCCAGGACCTGGTGCAGGACCTGGGCTTCTCCCTCAACTCCACCAGCTTCTACTCCACCGACGAGCAGGTGGCCCGCAGCGGAGACGACAGCGTCCGGCTGTCTGCTCAGGGCGTGGCCCAGTACCAGTATGACGGAAAGGGGGGCGGCGGACTGTTCCCCGTGCTGCGCCAGGGGGAGGCGGGCGAGCTGTTTGACAGCGTGGAGACCTGTCGCCAGCTGGCTCTGTCCGCTCTGGGCCCCCGCTGCGGCGAGGCCAGGCTCTACCTGACGGGCGTATTGGATCGCCCGGAGGGCTGGGAGATTGAGTTTGGATACAGCCTGAACCAAATTCCCGTCCTGCTGGACGGGGGCTGTGCCGCCCGTTTTCTGGTGGAGAATGGGGAGATTGTCCAATTCTCCCTGTATCTGCGCAGTTATACCAACAGCGGGACCACCACTCCGGTCCTGCCTCCCCGCCAGGGAGCGGCCGCCCTGCTGGCCCGGGGGCTGGCGGGGGAGGAACTGCTGCTGACCTATGCTGAGGCGGGCGAAAATACGGTGTCCGCCGTCTGGGCGGCCAGAGAGGCCGGAACCGGGGAGGACTGAGGCAATGCCGTGGACAAAGCTGAAAAATATGATCCTGGTCATTTTGGCGGTGACCAATCTGTGTCTGCTGCTGCTGGTGGCCAGCCAGGCCGTCCGGAACGGCCAGATGCGGGTCCAGGCCCGAGAGAGCGCCGTCCAGTTTCTCCGAAACCGGGGAGTGGAGGTGGATGAGGATCTGATCCCCCAAAAGATGGACCTGCGCCCCCAAGCGGTGGAGCGGGACATGGAAGGGGAGGAGCGGGCCGCCGCCGCCCTGCTCCAGGGCGGTGTGACCGCCGAGTCCCGGGGGGGCGAGGTGTACCGCTACTACAATGAGAAGGGCTCGGTGCAGTTTCACAGCGACGGCACCTTTTCCGCTCAGCTGGACCCGGCGGCTTTCCCCCTGGGAAAGGACCGGGAGGAGGGCTGCCTTGCGCTGATGGAGCGGGTGGGCTTTTCCGGAACTGTGCTGGAAGGGGAGGGGGAGGAGCTGATCTTCCGCCAGACCTGGCAGGGCTGGCCCCTGTTTACCCAGCAGGTAACCCTGGAGTGTGAGGACGGGGGGGTGGCCGCCATTACCGCCGGCCGTCTGCTGGTGGGCCGGCCCCAGGAGGACGCCAGCCGCCAGACCATCTCGGTGGCCACCGCCCTGATCGACTTTGTCAACGGGGTGAGTGCTCTGGGAGACGTGTGCAACCGGGTGGACGCCATTGAGCCGGGCTATGTCACCGCCCTTTCCCTGTCCGGGCCCACCGCCCTGACCCCGGTGTGGCGGGTGACTACCGACACCGGCGCCTACCAGCTGGACACCGTCACCGGCGGGGTGACAAGGGTGTCGTAATGGGCGGAGGCGGGGCATAGAATGTGCAGGGGCGGATATTATCCGCCCGTAGATGCCCGTAAAAGCGGGCGGGTGATACCCGCCCCTACATGCATGTTTTTGGAGGATCCCCATGTCGAAACAATCTGCCCCCATTGGAGTATTGGACTCCGGGATCGGGGGCTACAGCGTAGTCAAACAGGTACAGAAGCTGCTGCCGGAAGAGGACCTGCTCTACTTCGGCGACGGCGCCCACATCCCCTACGGCAACCACGCCCAGGAGACCATCGTGGCCATGGCCCGGTATATGTTCCGGTTTATGGAAGAGCGGGGAGTAAAGGCCCTGCTGGTGGCCTGCAACACCATCTCCTGTTTGGTGGACCGGTGCGGGGAGGGGGTATCCTGCCCGGTATTTAACGCCGTCAAGGCGGGGGCGGAGGCCGCCGCCCGGCTGGAGGTGGATAAGGTGGGGGTCATCTCCACTGTCTTTACCCACAATTCCCGCATCTACCCCGAAAAGATTCAGGCGCTGAGCCCGAAAAAAGTGGTGGTGCTCAGCTGCGGCTGCCCTGATTTGGCCCGGCTGGTGGAGCACAGCCTGGGGGACCCGGAGGGGATGGCCCTGGTGGAGGACAACCTGCGCCAGGAGCTGGACCACATGGTGCTGGAGGACAAGGTGGACTGCTGCGTGCTGGGCTGCACCCACTACCCCCTGGTGGGGGACAGCATCCATAAGCTGTACCCCGGCCTGCCCCTCATCGACCCGGCGGAGGAGATGGCCCGGGCATTGAAGGAGCACTTGGACCGGGAGAAGCTGGGCAGCCCCCAAGCCTCCCCCGGCGCGCTGACCATCTACACCACCGGCGATACGGAGGAGTACGCCCTCCGGGCCAGCCAGGTGGGGCTGGGGCGGATAGATAAGGTGGAGTATTATCCGCCGATGGAGCTTTTGTAGGGGCGGATATTATCTGCCTGCACAATCATGCGGCATATTCCAGTAGAACGGGCGGATGATATCCGCCCCTACAGAGGAGAATTTCATGTCAGAATTACATTTTACAATCCCCACCCTCTTTGGCCTGGAGGGCCTGTGCGCCGACGAGGCCCGACGGCTGAGCCTCCCGGAGGTGCGGGGGGAGAACGGCCGGGTGCTGTGTACCGGGTCGGAGAAAGACCTGCCCCGGCTCAACCTGAATATCCGCACTGGCGAGCGGGTGCTCCTTGTCCTGGGGACCTTTCCCGCCGGGGACTTTGACGCCCTCTTTGAGGGAACGAGGGCCCTGCCCTGGGAGCGGTTTATTCCCAGAGAGGGCCAGTTCCCGGTGAAGGGCCACAGCCTGAATTCCACCCTCCACTCGGTGCCCGCCTGCCAGTCCATCGTGAAGAAGGCCGTTGCCGCCCGCCTGGGGGAAAAGTACGGCCTGAACACCCTCCCGGAGACAGGGGCGCTGTACCAGGTTCAGTTTTCCATTATGGGGGACGCCGCCTCCCTGATGCTGGACACCTCCGGCCCCGGCCTGCACAAGCGGGGCTACCGGGCCCAGGGGGTGGCCGCCCCTCTGCGGGAGACCCTGGCCGCGGGGCTGGTGCTGCTGTCCCGATATAAGGGCCGGGACCCCCTATGTGACCCCTTCTGCGGCTCCGGGACCATCCCCATCGAGGCGGCCCTCATCGCCAAAAACCGGGCTCCCGGCCTGAACCGCTCCTTCTCCGCCCAGAGGTGGGGCTGGCTGGACAAAAAGTATTGGATGTCCGCCGCCGATGAGGCGATGGACAAAGAATTTAACGGCAGCTATGAAATTTGGGGCGGCGACATTGATCCGGACGCCGTGGCCCTGGCCCGCCACAACGCCCAACTGGCCGAGGTGGAGGACATCGTCCGCTTCGATGTGGACGACGCCACCCGCTTCCACTGGGGTGGGCTGTACGGCCGGGTGGTGACCAATCCCCCCTACGGCGAACGGGTGATGGAGCGCAAGGAGGCGGAGGAGCTGTACCGGGCCTTTGGTCGGGCCTGGGACAAGCTCCCGGAGGGCTGGAAGCTCTATCTGCTGTCCTCCCACACCGAGTTTGAGCGTACCTTTGGCAAAAAGGCGGGCAAAAAGCGGAAGCTGTACAACGGGATGCTGAAATGCGATCTGTTTATGTATCTGTAGAGAGATGAGGTGCCCGCTATGCGCCATCTGTTCATCATCAACCCCGCCGCCGGAAAGAAAGAGACCACAGCCCAGCTGGAGGAGCTATTGGACAGGCTCTCTTTCCCCCACGCGGTGGCGTACACCGAACGGGAGGGGGATGCCCGCCGCTTCACCGAGGAGGCGGCCCGGTTGGGGGAGCCGGTCCGCGTCTACGCCTGCGGGGGCGACGGTACCCTGAACGAGGTGGTCAATGGGGCGGCGGGGCATGACCATATGGCCGTTACCAATGTGCCCAAGGGGACGGGGAACGACTTTTTGAAAATTTTCGGGCCCGATTACCGGACGTTGTTCTATGATTTGGAGGGGCTGGCCGTTGGGCCCCAGATCCCCTTTGACCTCATCGACTGCAACGGGCATTTAGGGCTGGACGTGGTGTGCGCCGGGGTGGACGCCCGGATTGCCGCCGACGTCCACCGGTACAAGAACTGGCGGTTTGTATCCGGGATTGGGGCCTATATCCTGTCACTGGTGGAGAATGTCCTGTTTAAGGGGATCGCCCGGCCCATCTCGGTACATATGGGGGAGATTGCCTGGGAGAACCAGCCCGCCTCCCTGCTGTGCGTGTGCAATGGCCGGTACTACGGCGGGGGCTTTATGCCGGTGGGGGACGCCATGCCCGACGACGGAGTGCTGGACATGCTGCTGGTGCGGAAGGTGAGCCTGCCCACCTTCCTGCGGCTGGTGGGACAGTACGCCAGGGGGCAGTATAAGCGGTATCCGGAGTTGATTTTCGCGCATCACGGGCAGTCGGTGGCCCTGTCCGCCGGGGAGCCCATCACGGTGGTGGTGGACGGGGAGGTCATGCGGGACACCGCCTTTACCATCCGACTGTCCGAGAAGAAGGTGAACTTCTTCTACCCCGCCGGGGCGGACTATCGGGTCCCGAGGGCCGATAAAACCTCTTGACGCAGACCTAATCCAAAGAGATAATAAGCTTGGACCAGCTGGGGCATGTAGCGGGACTGGGCCTCGTCAAAGCGGTTGGCAAGGTCATGGCCCAGCCGTTCCTCGATTTCCTGCTCCGCTGCCTGATATTCCGCTTCCGCGTCCCGGAACTCCGGAAAGGTGCTGCAAAAGGCGCAGACCTGCTCAGGGAGGTAGGGGTTGTCGAGGAAGAGTGTTAGAAGAATGGTATCCATAAGTAAGACTCCTTTATTTTAATGATACTACTATAGAATACTGATATCGGTATGACTTGTGGGGGTAACTATGATGGGAAAAACATCCAGCAAGGTCAAAGACCGATACAATGCGAAAGCCTATGATACAATTCTGACACGACTGCCCAAGGGACAGAAAGTTCAGATTCAGACTCACGCTGCGGCTCAGGGGGAAAGTGTCAATGGTTTTGTAAGTCGTGCAATCGCTGAAACAATGGAACGGGACAAAAACAAAGCCGTCCCGGATGGGACAGCTTGACAAAACGGCAGTGTGCGGCTATTTCTTTAGGTTGTGGCTCAAAGTGATTGCCGCAATCACAAGCATAAGCAGCACGATTGTCTCGGTGAGGCTGTGCAAGGCCCTCGAATTTAGCACTCCGCATGTCCGTTTGTGAACGAAATGTAAATCATTTCAGTTCGACCCCTGATTTTTTGAAATTGGGGGTTGATTTTTTGGCCGAGAGCGGTTATTATTTGAAACAGAGTTAGCACTCAGAAGTTTTAAGTGCTAAACACAAATCTGTTGATCCAAAAAAATTAAGCTATATAAGGAGGAACCTATTATGAAACTCAAACCCCTGGCTGACCGCGTCATTGTGAAACTGGTAGAGGCGGAGGAGACCACCAAGGGCGGCATCATCCTCACCGGCACCGCCAAGGAGAAGCCCGAAGTGGCTGAGGTCATCGCCGTGGGTCCCGGCGGCATGGTGGACGGCAAGGAGGTCGTCATGACCGTGAAGGTGGGCGACAAGGTCATCACCAGCAAGTACTCCGGCACCCAGGTCAAGCTGGACGGCGAGGAAGTCACCATTGTCCGCCAGAACGACATTCTGGCCATCGTAGAATAAACCATTTACTGAATTATATTGGAGGTAATGCTTTATGGCTAAAATCATCTGCTACGGCGAGGAGGCCCGCAAGGCTCTGGAGAAGGGCGTCAACCAGCTGGCCGACACCGTGAAAATCACCCTGGGCCCCAAGGGCCGCAACGTGGTGCTGGACAAGAAGTTCGGCGCTCCCCTCATCACCAACGACGGCGTGACCATCGCCAAGGAAATCGAAC
>JAAWLY010000103.1 GCA_022798155.1 Lawsonibacter sp.
AAACGGTGGTGACCCGGACGGGACTCGAACCCGTGTTGCCGCCGTGAAAGGGCGGAGTCTTAACCGCTTGACCACCGGGCCGTTTTATATGGAAACGGAGGTTTGTCCGTTTTTTATAATGGTAGCGGCACCTGGATTTGAACCGGGGACACCACGGGTATGAACCGTGTGCTCTAGCCAACTGAGCTATGCCGCCGTGTCGTGCCCCTCAAACAGGGCAAGGGTTAGTATAGCGGATTTTCCGGCGCTTGTCAACAGTTTTTTTGAAAAATTTTCTTTTTCTTTTCCCCTCCGGGTTTCTTAACCCGGAGGGGAAACCTTATGTCTGAAAGTTTGGTGTATTACATACTATATCCTGGTAAAGAGAGTACGCGTCTGGGTCTGAAACGCTTTTTATCAATGATAGGGAAAGAGGGCAGCAGAATATCAGAGCAGGCATTCAGTAAGGCACGCAACCACTTCAGCCACTGGCCGTTTGAAAAAATGGTACGAGAAACAACGCGGGAAGAATATCGCGGCGATGATGTCAGGAGCCTTCGATAGTAGTAGAAATACAAGGAAAATGACACCAGTCCGCTGATGGCGATAGCAAGCACCAGGTTGCGGGTTATTTGAAGTACTCTGCCCCGCTCTCAAACAGGGGCTGGTGCTTCGCGCCGGGGATGTTCACCGCCACATAGGGCCCGCGGCGCTCCAGGTGGCCCATTTTGCCGAAGACCCGACCGTCAGGGGAGAAAATGCCCTCAATGGCCTCCATAGAGCCGTTGGGGTTGGCCAGGATGTCCATAGTGGGCCGGCCCTCCAGGTCCACGTACTGGGTGGCTACCTGCCCCCGGCCAATGAGGTCGGCGATGACGCTGTGGGGGGCGACAAAGCGGCCCTCGCCGTGGGAGATGGGAATAGTGTACTCCTCACCTACCTGGCACTTGAGCATCCAGGGAGACTGGACCGAGGCCACCCGGGTGGTGACATACCGGCTCTGATGGCGTCCGATCTGGTTGTAGGTGAGGGTGGGGCAGCGCTCGTCAACGGGGCGGATCTCGCCGAAGGGGAGCAGACCCAGCTTCACCAGGGCCTGGAAGCCGTTGCAGATGCCCAGCATCAGGCCGTCCCGGTGGTGGAGCAGGTCCATGATGGCGTCGCTGAGGGCGGGGTTGCGGAGGAAGGAGCAGATAAACTTGGCGGAACCCTCCGGCTCGTCGCCGCCGGAGAAGCCGCCGGGGAGGACCACCATCTGAGCGGAGCGGATGGCCTGTTCCAGCGCTTGGGCGGACTGGGCCAGGAAGCCGGTGGTCAGGTTGCGCACCACCACGATCTCCGGGTCGATGCCCGCCCGGATGCAGGCCTTGGCGGTGTCGTACTCGCAGTTGGTGCCGGGGAAGGCGGGAATCACCGCCTTGGGGTGGGCCACCTTGTGCTTGCAGACCGCCGGGGAGCGCTTGTCCCAGGAGATGGGCTCAAAGCTCTCAGCGCTGCCCGCCTTGGTGGGGTAGACCTCCTCCAGCACGCCCTCGTTGAGGGCAAGCAGCTCGTCGATAGGGGCGGAGTCGTGTACGATGTTGATAACGGGATCAGCGGTGGTCGTTCCGATTTGGACGGCCCGGGGGCTCTCCGGGACCGCTTCGGTAAGCTCTGCCACAATCGCGCCGGGGTTGGGCAGGTCCCAGGCCAGCTCTTCCTCGCCGGCTGTAAAGCCGATCCGGCTGCCAAAGGACATCTTCATCACCGCTTCAGCCTCGCCGTTTTCCGCCGCCCAGGCGGCTCTCACTTTGCCTGCCTGGCACAGGGCATGGAATTCCTCCCAGGCGGCTTTCTGTCCCTCCGCTGTGGCATCGCCAAGGAAGAGATACACCGGGTGTCCCGCCTCTTTGAACTCAGGAGTGATGATCTCCCCGGCCTTAATGGGGGCGATGGCAAAGGAAATGAGGGTGGGGGGGACATCCTTATCCAGGAAGGAGCCGGACATGGAGTCCTTGCCGCCGATGGCGGCGGCGCCGTAGTTCAGCTGAGCGTCCAGCGCGCCCAGAAGGGCGGCGGCAGGCTTCCCCCAGCGGAGGGGCTCGTCCCGGAGTTTCTCGAAGAATTCCTGGAGGGTGAGGTATACCTTCTTATAGTCCGCGCCAGAGGCCACCAGCTTGGCGATGGAGTTGGTAACAGCCTGATAGGCCCCCACATAGGGGTCCACAGACAGGGCTTCCGGGTCACAGCCCCAGGCCATGACGCTGGCCTGATCGGTCTCCTGCCCTGGCAGGACAGGCAGCAGGGCCGCCATGGCCTGGGCGGGGGTGGACTGATATTTGCCTCCGAAAGGCATCAGAACAGAACCGGCCCCGATGGAACCGTCGAACCGCTCGGTCAGCCCCCGACGGGAGGCACATTTGAGACTGGAGGCCATCTCCCGCAGGGTTTTGAACGGCTCCTGCCCAAAGGCGGAGCGGTCCTTTTTGTCTACGGACACCGCTGCATGCTTCACCGCGCCGTTGGTGTTCAAAAATTCACGGCTCAGGTCAGCGATCTTCTGGCCCTTCCAGCGCATCACCATCCGGGGGGACTCGGTGACCACAGCCACCCGGTAGGCCTCCAGGTTTTCCTTTTCGGCGGCGGCAATGAACCGGGCCTCGTCCTCGGCGGCAACCACCACCGCCATACGCTCCTGGCTCTCAGAGATGGCCAGCTCGGTGCCGTCCAGTCCGTCGTACTTCTTACGCACCGCGTCCAGGTCGATTTCCAGCCCGTCGGCCAGCTCGCCAATGGCGACAGACACGCCGCCCGCGCCAAAATCGTTGCACCGTTTAATCAGCCGGGTGACCTCCCCGTCCCGGAACAGGCGCTGAATTTTCCGCTCCTCGGGGGCGTTGCCCTTTTGGACCTCGGAGGCCATAGTGGTCAGCGACTTCTTATTGTGGCTCTTGGAGGAGCCTGTCGCCCCGCCGATGCCGTCCCGTCCGGTGCGTCCGCCCAGCAGGATGACCACATCCCCGGGGGCGGGCCGCTCCCGGCGCACATTTTCCGCCGGGGCCGCGCCCACCACCGCGCCGCACTCCAGCCGCTTGGCGATGTAACCCTCGTGATACACCTCGGCCACGTGGCCAGTGGCCAGGCCGATCTGGTTGCCGTAGGAGGAATACCCCGCCGCCGCCGTCTGGCACAGTTTTCTCTGGGGCAGCTTGCCCTCCAGAGTCTGCTCAAAGGGGACCCGGGGGTCCCCCGCGCCGGTGAAGCGCATGGCCTGGTGGACATACACCCGGCCGGACAGAGGGTCACGGATGCAGCCGCCGATGCAGGTGGCCGCGCCGCCGAAGGGCTCGATCTCGGTGGGGTGGTTGTGGGTCTCGTTTTTGAACATAAGCAGCCAGTCCTGCTCCTGGCCGTCCACCTGGGCGGGGACGTGGATGGAGCAGGCGTTGATCTCCTCGCTCTCGTCCAGCTCGGGGAGCAGTCCCCGCTTTTTCAGCACCTTGGCGCCGATGGTAGCGATGTCCATCAAGGTCTGAGGCCGCTGGGCGGCCTTTTCCTCGCCGTAGACCTCAATTCGGGCGGCTAAGTACCGCTCGTAAGCCTCTTTCACAGCGGGGTCGTCAATCTGAATCTCGTCCAGGTGGGTGGAGAAGGTGGTGTGGCGGCAGTGGTCGGACCAATAGGTGTCCACCAGCCGGACCTCGGTGATGGTGGGGTCCCGGTGTTCCTCGTCCCGGAAGTAGGCCTGGAGGAAACGCAAGTCATCGATGTCCATAGCCAGACCCAGCTTGTCCAGCAGGTCGGACAGGGCCGCCTCGTCCATAGCGGTGAAACCCTCCACCGTGTCCACATGGTCGGGGATGGCGTGTTCCCGGACCAGGGTGTCCGGCTTGTCCATGGAGGCCTCCCGGCTCTCCACCGGGTTGATGAGGAAGCCCTTGATCTTGTCCAGGTCGGCCTGGGAGAGGGTGCCCTCCAGGAAATAGACCTTGGCGTAGGCGATCAGGGGGCGGTCCACCCCGGCCATGAGCTGGATACACTGGGCGGCGGAGTCGGCCCGCTGGTCAAACTGTCCCGGCAGGGCCTCCACGGCGAAGCAGGCCCCCGCGATGCGGGGCATGGTGAAGTCCTCGTCATAGACCACATCCACCTGGGGCTCAGAGAAGACAATGTCCTTAGCCTGCTCGTAGACCTCGCGGTCGATCTGGTCGGCGTCATACCGGTTCAGGATGGTCACAGACTGAAGGGCACCGATCCCCAGCTGCTCCCGCAGCTGCCGGCACAAGCCCTGGGCCTCCACGTCGAAGCCCTCTTTTTTCTTGGAATAACAGCGGTAAACACTCATGGTCGCTTTCCTCCATTTTTCTATTTGATACTCCAATTCTCCATCTGATAAAAAACGTTACTGCGCACTGGGGACAATCCCGACAGCCGGCCCCACTGGGTGAGGACAGAGCCGTTTTTAAAGGCGATAGGGACGATGGGGGCCTGTTCGTCCAGCAGGGCAAAGAGGGCCCGAGCGGCGGCGGCCTTGTCCTCCTGAGCAGCGGCGTGCATGGCCCAGAGCAGCCCGTCGGCGGTCTCTGCCCACCAGCGGCCGTAGTTGAGGGCCCCGGTGGAGCCCAGCAGGGGGGCTAGATCGAAGTCTGCGGTAAGCACCGTCTCGCCCAGGTACAGGTCAAATTCCCCGACGGCCAGGGCGGCGGTGTAGTCCTCAAAGGGGAGCTGCCGCAGATCTACCAAAAATCCCGCCGCCTCCAGCTGATAGGCGATAAGCCGGGCAGCGGAGGCCTTGGCCGTATTCTCGCTGTTCACCAAAAACACCAGCTGGCTGTTCTCCAACCGCAGCTCTTCCATCTGCCGGGCCAGGGCTTCCGGGTTGTAGGTCAGGGGCGCCTCCCCCGGCTGATACAGCCCACCGGACGGGTGGACGGGAAGGAGGGTAGAGATGGCGTGGTTGGCGTAAACAGAGGAGGCGATCGCCTCCCGGTCCACCGCCAGCCCGGCCGCCCGGCGGGCGTCGGCGGCGCGGAAGACCCCCGTCTGGGTGTTAAAGCCCAGGTAGAGGAAATCGGTGGTGGCGTAGTCCCAAGTCTGGTAGTTGCCTCCATAGCCCATGGCGTTGGTGGCCATCAGGTCCACATCCACCAGGGAGACCTCCCCGGTGTCGAAGGCGTAGATCAGATCGTCGCTTTTATACACGGCGTGGAGGGGGATGGACTGGACAGGCAGCTCTCTGCTGCCGCTCTGCCACCAGCCATCCCGGGCGGTGAGAGACGCCTCCTCTCCCGCTCCGAACAGCACATAGGGGCCGGTGCCCAGAGGGCGCTCCCCATCGCCCAGGGCAATGGGGATGTCCAGCAGCAGGGGCAGCGAGCCGTTGGGCCGCAGGAGGGTGAGCGTTACCTGATTGGGGGCCTCTTCAGAGGAGACAGCGGCGGTTACGCCGGCCAGCCGCTCCTGATACCGCCCCTGGGGGGAGCGGGCCAAATTCAGGGCGTCGGCCACCGTCTGGCCTGTGAGGGGGGTCCCGTCAGAGAAAGTGATGCCGGGGCGCAGGGTAAAGGTCCATGACAGCTTGTCCTCGCTGACGGCATAGCTCTGGCACAGCACTGACGTGGCCTGGAAGGAGGCGTCCACCGCGAAGAGACCTTCATACAGCAGGGGGGCCAGGGTGAGGTTGGCCCGGCTGCCGGCCAAGGCGGGGTGGAGGCTGAACTCCGGGTAGAAGGCCAGGGTAAAGGGGACGGTCTCCGGGAGCTGGACCTCAGTCTGGCTGGCGTCTGCGGAGGAGGCGCCGGAGCTGTCGGGGACGGTCTCCACTGCGCAGGCGGTTAGGGTGAGGAGCAGGGCGAGGAAAAGTGTGCTTAAACGGTATCGTTTCATATCAGTTCCTTTGCAAAACATGATGTGGGACAGAGCTTGTGCCCTATGACACGGAAGGTCAAACCAGCTGAATCATCGCTGCCATGCTGCCCCTTTGGCTCCCCTGGACCCGGTGGGACCAGAAGGTGTTCAGGTCGCAGGCGGTGCAGGCGGTGCAAATTGCGATGTGGTCCCGCCGCAGCCCGGCCCGCTCCAGCAATCTGGCGTTGGCCTCCTTTAAGTCTACGGAAAATTTTCCTTCCTTTGACAGGGGACGGATAAAGGGCTCCGCGTCCGGACCCAGGCCGGAGCGCAGGCCGTCGGGGACATCAGCGTGGGTCTCAAAGCAGCAGGGGCCGATGCCCGGCCCGATGGCAGCCAGGATATTGCCCCCCTGGCAGCCGTAGTCCCGGACCATGGCCTCCACCGCCCGGGCGGCGATGCCGGCGGCAGTCCCCCGCCAACCGGCGTGGGAGGCGGCGATGCATCGCCGGACCGGGTCGTAGAGCAGGATTGGGATGCAGTCCCCGGAGAAAATGGTCAGGCACACGCCCGGCTGGTCGGTGACCAGGCCGTCGGCCTCATAGGTGCCGGAGGCCTCGGGGCGGTCCATCACATCCGCCCGGGTAACCGAACGAACCTGATTTCCGTGGACCTGATGGTTTTTTACCAGGGCGCTGGCGTCGGTCCCCACTGCGGCGCAGAACCGGGCGAAGTTCTCCCGGACGTTGGCCGGGTCGTCCCCCAGCTTGGCGCCCAGATTCAGGCTGTTCCAGGGGGCGGGGGATACGCCCCCCAGCCGGGTGGAAAAGCCGTGCCGCGCGCCGGCCCAGGCCGGGTCGGTACAGGCATAGAACTGCACGCGCTCGATCTCCCGCTTGACAATCTCCATGGCCGTTCCTCCTGTGCCGTAAGAATGAAAAGGTTTCCCACCCCGGCTGGGATGAGAAACCAGCTTTGTTCTATTTTAGCCTAAAATCTGTCAGATAGCAACCCGCAACACGGAGGAATTGGAATATATTTTTTTGGACGGTCAGGGCATAATGCTGGGTGAATGGGGTCAGAGCTGCTCCAGCTCCCGCAGGGTGTCCTGAATGGTCTTTTGGGGCAGATAGACCGCCGCCATCTCCTGAAGCTGGGCCAGGGTGAGGGAGCGGGATGCTCCCACCATGGGGTGCTTCATAAATTTGCCAAAGCGGCGCTGAAAGACGGCCTTTGACTTTGGATTGTCCAAAAGCTCGCCCACCGTGATCTGCTTGCTGCGTAAGTCCATGTAAATTCACCTCCAAGGTCAGTTTATGCGCCTGCCCCTCCAGCCTTGACAGCGGACGGGCACACAGCCCGCTCGCTTTTGGTGCCTCCGCCTTGACTTTCCCAGGACAAAGGGATATACTAAATATTAAGATTTTATGAAGAACGGGGGGTGCGCCTATGGCAAAGCAGCGGGGCATAAAGGCCATACTCTCCTCCGCCCACAGCACCCTGCGGCGAAAGCGGACGGTGGCGGCGGTCTATCTTACGCTGCGGTTTTTGGTGATTCTTACCATGGTGGCCCAGTTCTTCAACGGGGATTTCGAGAGCGTATTCCTGTGCGGGCTGACCCTGATGCTGTTTTTGCTGCCCACGGTGTTTGAACGGGCACTGATGATCGACCTGCCCAACACCATGGAAATCATCATTATGCTGTTCATCTTTGCCGCAGAGATTTTGGGAGAGATCCGGTCCTTTTATACCACCTTCCAGGGCTGGGACACCATTTTGCACACCATCAACGGCTTTCTCTGCGCGGCCATCGGCTTTGCCCTGGTGGACATGCTCAACCGGACGGAGAAATTTTCC
>JAAWLY010000104.1 GCA_022798155.1 Lawsonibacter sp.
ATCACCATTCTGGACGACACCTACAACGCCAACCCCCAGTCCATGCGGGCAGCCATCAGTGTGCTGGCCGACAGCAAGGGCGGCCGCAAGGTGGCTGTTTTGGGGGATATGCTGGAGCTGGGGCCCTTCGCCCCCGCTCTCCACAGCGGCGTGGGGGAGTATTTGGGCAGTGTGGGCATCGACTGCCTGGTGGCGGTGGGCCAGCTGGCCGAGCACATCGCCCAGGGCGCCCGGGACGCCGGGGTCCCTCAGGTTATCTGCTGCCACACCCGGGAGGAGGCCAAGGCCGTTCTGGCTCAGGTGATCTGCCCAGACTGCACCGTCCTGCTCAAGGGCTCCCGGGGGATGAAGCTGGAGGAGCTTACCGCTAAGCTGCTGGAGCTGACGGCGGAGGGCTGAACCTACAGCCGGTTCAGCGCCATGCCGATGGACAGCCCGGCCCGGAACAGGCTGCGCTGGCCCAGCCAGGCCAGGGACTTTGTGCCGTCCTCCACCTGTTGGGCCAGCTCGCCGCAGCCTTGGGCGGCCAGCTCATCCATAGTGCGGCAAGCATGTCGTTGCACCGCTCCTGCTCCTCCCGCTCCTCTGGGGAAAGTGGGCCGTAGCAGTTTTCTACAGCATACTGATAGAGGACTTCAAATAAGGATTCCATAAGATTTCCTCCTAGCGATATATTGCGAAGTCTTATTCGTATCTTTGTAATAACACGAAGAACTGTTCGCCGTCAAGGGGGAGTGCAAAAAATGTCTGCTTTTTCTGAACGATTGCTTCAACTTCGGAAAGACAGCGGGTTATCTCAGATTGCCCTTGCAAAAGAAATTGGTATTTCTGCTCGTGTTTACCAGACATACGAATATGGGAAGTCTGAACCTGGAATGAGTAAATTGGTTCGGATTGCCGACATTTTTGACGTCAGCATGGATTATCTGTCCGGCAAGACGGACAAGCCTTAGAGGGCGCCAAAAAGCCCCCCCTTGCTAAAGGGGGGAGGGCCGCCGGGCACAGCCCGGTGGCGGGGGGATTCCGCTGGCCCAGAGTCAAGGGGGAGTGCAAAAAAATGTCTGTTTTTTCTGAACGATTGCTTCAACTCCGGAAAAGCAAAGGAATGTCGCAAACTGCATTAGCAAAAGAGATTGGCGTTTCCTCTCGTATTTATCAGGAATATGAGTACGGAAAATCTGAACCGAAGATGAGCAATTTGGTTAGCATTGCCGACTTTTTTGGTGTCAGTATGGATTATCTGTCCGGCAGGACGGACAAGCCCTAGAGGGCGCCAAAAAGCCTCCCTCTTTGAGGGAGGTGGCACGGCGGAGCCGTGACGGAGGGAGTCGATAGGAAAAACACAAAGTTTGCTGTTTCACTCCCTCAGTCACCGCCGTTGGCGGTGACAGCTCCCTCTTCGAGGGAGCCTTTCCCGCTGCGCGGAGACGAAAGATTTTAAACAAGCGAGGACCCAAGCGATGATAGATATAGCGGTATCCGGCCTGGTGAAAGAGTTCGAGGTCGGAAAGAAAATATTGGACGGCCTGGCCTTCCAGGTGGACGCGGGGGAGCGGGTGGGCCTGCTGGGGCCCAACGGCTGCGGCAAGACCACCTTCCTGCGCATCCTCACCGGGGAGATCCACCCCGACGAGGGGGACATCGTAGTAGCGCCCAACAAGCGCATGGGGCTGATCTCCCAGATTCCCGTCTACCCGGCGGGCTATACCGTGGAGGACGTGCTGGACACCGCCTTTGAGGGGCTGCACCGGATGGAGGAGGAGATGTCCGCTCTGTCCCAGCGGATGGCGGAGGGGGAAAGCGACCCCACTTTGCTGTCCAGATACGACAAGCTGTCCGCCGCCTTCCAGTCCGGCGGCGGCTACGAGACGGACACCAACAAGAACAAGGTGTGCAACGGCCTGTCCATTTCCCAGGAAATGCGGGAGCGGCCCTTCGACATGCTGTCCGGCGGAGAGAAAACCCGGGTCAACCTGGCCCGACTGATCTTGGAGGACACCGACATTCTCCTGCTGGACGAGCCTACCAACCACTTGGACCTGCGGGCCACCGAGTGGCTGGAGGAGTATCTGGAAAAATTCAAGGGCACCGTCCTGGCCGTCTCCCACGACCGGTACTTTCTGGACAAGGTGGTCCGCCGGGTGGTGGAAATCCAGGGGGGAAAGGCGGAGTTTTATTCCGGGAACTACAGCTTTTACGCTGTGGAGAAGGAGCGGCGGTACGAGGAAAAACTGCGCCAGTATGAAAAAGAGCAGGCCAAGATCCAG
The DNA here is from genome assembly GCA_022798155.1 of Lawsonibacter sp. Classification (GTDB taxonomy): domain Bacteria; phylum Bacillota; class Clostridia; order Oscillospirales; family Oscillospiraceae; genus Lawsonibacter. The sequence goes on from JAAWLY010000104.1 coordinate 2,268, forward strand.
CAGTTGGAGAAGGCGGCAGAGCAGCTGCGTATCTGGGCCTACTCGGGCAACGACAAAATTTTCAAGCGGGCCCAGTCCATGGAGAAGCGCATCGAGCGCATCCGCCAGACCGACAAGCCCAAAAAGGACCGGAAAATGTCGGTCCGCTTTGGAGAGCGGGAGTTTCGCGGGGACGAGGTACTGTCCATCAAGAACCTGGAAAAATCCTTCGGGGAGCGGACGCTGTTCGATGGTGTTAATTTAGAGGTGGAGGGCGGCGAGCGTATCGCCCTGCTGGGAGACAACGGCACGGGGAAATCCACCCTCCTCAAGATCATCATGGGGGAGGAAGAGCCAGATGCCGGAAAGCTTAGAAAGGGGCCTACTGTAAAGGTAGGTTACCTGCCACAGATCATCCACTTCGACCACCCGGAGCGCACCCTGGTGGACACCATGCTCTACGACCTGGACTGCACTGCCCAGACCGCCCGGAACCGGCTGGCCTCCTTCAAGTTCCGGGGGGAGGACGTGTTCAAGCCGGTGTCCGCCCTGTCCGGCGGGGAGCAGTCCCGGCTGCGGCTGTGTATGCTCATGGATAGCAAGATCAATTTGCTCGTTCTGGACGAGCCCACCAACCACTTGGACATCCAGAGCCGGGAGTGGATCGAGGAGGCGGTGGAGGAGTACGAGGGCAATCTGCTCTTCGTCTCCCACGACCGGTACTTTATCGACCGCTTTGCCACCCGCATCTGGATGCTGGAGGGGGGCAAAATCACCGATTTCAAGGGGACCTATCAGGAGTATCTGGCGGCCAAGGAGCGGAAAAAGCTGACAGAGGCCGCCCCGGCCGCTCCGACCCCGGAAAAGAAGGACAGGCCCAAGCGCCCCGGCGGCACCAAGAATCTGGAGAAGGAGGTCAACGCCGCCGAGCGGGCGGTGGCCGCCGCCGAGGAGCGGATGTACGACCTGGAGCAGGATATTCAGGAGGCGTCGGCGGACTATTTGAAGCTCCAGGAGCTCTACCAGCAGCGGGAGGCCTTAGAGGACGAGCTGGCCCACCTGTATGCGGTATGGGAGGGGCTGGCGGCTGACCTGGAGGAGGCGCGGGGATGATACAGAGGGAACATCAGCGGCCCAAGATCGAGGCGGCCAGTTACAAGGAAAAACGCTTTACAGGCTGGGTCAAGGTGGTCCTGGCCCTGTTGCTGGCGGGGGCGGCGGTCTTTGCCCTCCTGCTGGGGCAGGTGATGTCCGGCGCTCGGGACGAGATTTACGGCGATCCCCAGGTGATGGTGATTTTGGGCTGCAAGCTGGAGCGCTGGGGGCCGTCCGTCATGCTCCAGGACCGGCTGGATAAGGCGCTGGAATATTTAGAGGACCACCCGGACATGACAGTGGTGGTGTCCGGCGGCCAAGGGGCGGGAGAGCCCGCCTCCGAGGCCCAGGGGATGGCCGACTACCTGGCGGACCACGGCTTTGACCGGGAGAATATCATCCTGGAGACGCAATCCCAAAACACCGACCAAAATCTGCGCTATTCTGCCCTGCACCTGGCGGAGGCGGGGATCGACATAAGGGAAGGCGTAGTACTCGTTTCCAACGGCTTCCACCTCACCCGGGCAAAGATGCTGGCCGGACGGGCGGGATTTGAGAATATCTCCACCTTAGCCGCTCCCTCCAGCCACACTCCTACCCGGCTGAAGATGTACGTCCGGGAGCCGCTGGCCCTGGTGAAATCCTTCGTGTTTGACCGCTAAAGCCGGCCCAGCTCCAGGCCGATGGATAGGCCGGAGCGGAACAGGCTGCGCTGTCCCAGTTCGTGGAGGGTGGACAGGCCGTCGGAGACTTTTTGCGCCGGGACGCCGCAGCCTTTTGCGGCCAATTCCTCCATGGCACGGCACACCATCTCTTCTATCTTCGACCACTCCTCCTCGTCTTCCGCAAGATAGGCGCTGCAGCGGTTTTTCACGGCGTAGGCGTAGAGGGCTTCAAATAAAGGTTCCATAGTTAGTACCTCCCAAAAACAATAACTTGCGTCGAATCTGACGCAACTATATAATACACGTCAGATCTGACGATGTCAAGAGGGTGTAAGAAAAATGTCTGTTTTTTCTGAGCGGTTGATCCAGCTCCGCAAGGACAAGGAAATGTCTCAGGCCGTTTTCGCGAAAGAGATTGGTGTATCTTCCCGGACTTATCAAGATTACGAGTACGGTAAACGGGAGCCGCAGGTGGCGATTTTTGCACGTATTGCCGATTTTGGCGGCGTAAGCCTGGATTATCTCGCCGGCCGGACCGACACGCCCTAGAGGGTGCCCTAAGCCCCCTTTAGCAAGGGGGCCTTTCCCCGCGGGGGGACGAGAGAGCGAACAAGGAGGGCTGTCCATGCTGGACAAGCTGAACGCCGTCGAGGCGAAATACAGCCAGATCGAGGCCCGTCTGGGGGCTTCGGAGACATACAACGACCCGGAGCTGGTGGCCCGGCTGAACAAGGAACAGGCGGAGCTCCAGCCCTTGGTGGACGCCTTCCGGGAGTACCGGAGGACGCTGGACGCCAAGGCCCAGGCGGAGGAGATGATGTCCGACCCGGAGCTGAAAGAGCTGGCCCAGGAGGAGTATCAGGCGGCGCTGGAAGCGCTGCCCCGGCTGGAAAAGGAGCTGCAAATCCTGCTCCTGCCCCGGGACCCCAACGACGGCAAGAACGTCATCGTGGAGATACGCGCCGGGGTGGGCGGGGAGGAGGCGGCCCTGTTTGCCCACTCCCTGTTTCGGATGTACTCTATGTATGCCGAGTCCAAGCGGTGGCATATTGAGGTGGACTCCGCCAGCGAGACCGAGCTGGGCGGCATAAAGGAGATTGTCTTTACAGTAGAGGGGGACGGGGCCTGGTCCCGGTTCAAATTTGAGAGCGGGGTTCACCGGGTCCAGCGGGTGCCGGAAACCGAGTCCGGCGGCCGGGTCCACACCTCCACTGTGACGGTGGCCGTCCTGCCTGAGATGGAGACGGCGGATGTCCAGATCAACCCGGCGGACATCGAGATGCAGGTGTTCCGCTCTTCCGGGGCGGGGGGCCAGCACGTGAACAAGACATCCTCCGCCGTCCGGCTGATCCACCGGCCTACCGGAACGGTGGTGGAGTGTCAGCAGGAGCGCAGCCAGTTCCAGAACCGGGACAAGGCCATGCGGCTGCTGGCCTCCCGGCTGTATGAGGCGGAGCAGGAGAAAATTTCCAGCGAGTATACCGAGAAGCGGCGCAGTCAGGTGGGCTCCGGGATGCGCAACGAGCGTATCCGTACCTACAATTTCCCCCAGGGCCGGGTTACCGACCACCGCATCGGCCTGACGCTGTACAAAATCGACCAGGTGATGGACGGGGCGCTGGATGAGATTATCGACGCCCTGGCCGCCGACCACCAGGCGGATCTGCTGAAGGAGCAGAATTAGAATGAAAGGAGTTTTTACCATGGAAATGTATATCCACTACAAGTCCCTCCCCCAGGGAAAGACCCTGACTGACGTGGTGGGGGAGCTGAACGAGGTGCTGGAGGACGTGGGCTCTGTCTGCGGCGGCGAAGCCGGGCGCATCGACCTGGACCTGGAGGATGAGCGGGCCAACCCCAAGCATGCTCAGGTGGCGGTGAAGGCCTACCTCCAGCGGGCGGAGTTCCCCCGGGACACCACTGTAGAGATTGGCTGTATGGAGATTGGAATTTACGAATGATTTGTGCAGGGCGGGATGACCCGGTTCGTCCTGCATAAGGGGAGTTTCTATGTATAAAAATGTCATTTTTGATTTGGACGGCACCCTTCTCAACACCCTGGAGGACCTGGCTGACGCTACCAACTGGGTATGCGCCCAACACGGCTGGCCTGCCCACCAGGTGGAGGAGTACAAATATTTCGTAGGCAACGGCGCGCCCAAGCTGCTGGAGCGGGTGGTTCCGGCGGGGGTGCCCATCACCGACGAGCTGCGCCGGGTGACTTTGGAGGAGTTTACCCGGCGGTACAACGGCCATAAATCCGACAAAACCACCGCCTATCCCGGCGTCCCAGAGGTGATCCGGCGGCTGAAACAGGCCGGGGTGACCTTGGCGGTGCTGTCCAACAAGCCCCACGAGGCCGCCAGGCCGGTGGTGGAGCGGTACTACCCCGGCCTGTTCCATAAGATCCAGGGGGCGCTGCCCGGCCTGCCTGTCAAGCCCGATCCCACCCTGCTCCATCGGCTGATGGAGCAGCTGGGAGCCACCCCGGCGGACACCCTTTTCGTGGGGGACAGCAGTGTGGACATCCGTACCGCCAAAAACGGCGGTCTCACCAGCTGCGGCGTGCTTTGGGGCTTCCGCACCCGACAGGAGCTGGAGGCGGAGGGGGCGGACTACATCGTGGACAGCGCCCAGGCTTTGGTGGAGTTGATCCTGGGGTGAAAAAATGGCTGTGCGGCGGGGCATATCTCCTCCTGTGGCTGTCTGCCGCCTGTACCGGCCTGCTGGCGCTGATCTGCGCCAGCAAGTGGTGGGAGCTGGGGCGCTATCTGGAAAAGTATGGGATAGAAGAAAACCTCTATGCGGAGGAGGACCACTTCCTATTGGGACTATTTGCGGGCTTTTTGCTGATTTTGTTTCTCGGTCTGCTGGCGGCGGCCCTGGGGTGGAGAAGGTCAAAAAAGTGGGTGAAACCGAAGGATGAAAACACAACTGCTGAATGAAACCCAGCTTTCACAGGCCGCGGAGATTATCCGCGGCGGCGGTCTGCTTGGCATCCCCACCGAGACGGTATACGGTCTGGGGGCAGATGGTCTGAACCCGATTGCGGTCGGGAGCATCTTCCAGGCCAAGGGCCGGCCCCAGGACAACCCGTTAATTCTCCATGTCTGGAGCGCCGATTGGCTGGAGCGGTACTGCGAGGGCATCCCGGACACGGCCTACCAACTGGCGGAGCGCTTCTGGCCGGGACCGCTGACCATAATCCTCAAATGTAAAAAGCGCACCCCCCAGGAGCTGGAGGAGCTGAAAAACGGCCCGGTGTGTTCCTATACCCATTTCGGCCCCCGGATAATCCCCGACATGGTCACCGCCGGGCTGGACACGGTGGGGATGCGCTGTCCCGCCCATCCCCTGTGTCGGGAGGTCATCCGGCTGGGGGGAGTACCCATCGCCGCCCCCTCTGGGAACACCTCGGGCCGGCCCAGCCCCACCACCGCCCGGCATATGCTGGAGGATATGGAGGGCAAAATTCCCGCTATCCTGGACGGAGGCCCCTGTACGGTGGGGGTGGAATCCACCATCATCGACCTGACGTGCACGCCGCTCCGGCTGCTGCGTCCCGGCGGGGTTACCCTGGAACAGCTCCGGGAGGTGCTGGGGGAGGTGGCGGTGGACCCCGCCGTCACCCGGCAGATGGGGGAGGGGGAG
>JAAWLY010000105.1 GCA_022798155.1 Lawsonibacter sp.
CCTACCCCAAGCCCAACAACCAGAAGCCGGAGGACAACGAGGAGGACGGCCTGACCGCCAGGCTGGACAGCGACTATGCCAAGCTCCAGGTGGCCAACGGAATGAAGGCCCTGCGCAGCGGCCGGGTGAACGCCACCGCCAACACCGAGGCTGACCTGAATATCACCGGCCTGGAAGCGGAGAAGACCTACGACCTGTACTACATGGCCCAGGATACCGCAGGGAATTACACCATCCAGGTGTATAAGCTCCCGGGGGGCATCCGCACCCAGGACGAGAATCCCCCCACCGTCCGGCAGTTCTTCTCCAAGGCCTCCGGCCAGGACAATACCCAGTCCCCCATGCGGGACAGCGACGTGATCCTGGAGTTCAGCGAAAACATCTGCTTCGCCAGCGCAGGGGGCAGGGATCTAGTAAAACTGTACCAGGCCACCCTGGAGGGCTCCACGGCGGAGCAAGAGGAGGCCCTGAAGACTTACACCCAAGCGCTGAAGGACAACATCAAGTTCTACTACTGGGACGGCATCCAGCGGCCGGCGGGGGTCAAGGGCGAGGACGCGGACTGGATCATTGACTACGAAAAGACCACCGTGACCAACGTGGGGGGCAAGATTCAGCTGCGCTTCCTGAATAACATCAAGGACCCCGAGCAGTCCGGTATCAAGCTGGACAGCGGCGGCACCTACAACTTTGCCATTGGCGGGGACTACGTCATCAGGGACCTGAGCGACCACGAGATGACCCCCAACCCGGTGGACTACCTGGCTGATGAAAAGCTGGGCCACAACGTGCCCAAGTTCATCGTGGCCTTTGCCCGGGTGCAGCTCACCGACAACTTTACCCTGAACCCCGACGAGGAGCCCAAGACCATCGGGGCGGCCAACGACCCCAGCGGCAGCAGGGGCAACTACAAGGTGGACTTTAAATTCCGCATGATCCCCGAGTCCACCAGCACCGTGGCGGACAGCATGTCCTACGACCTGCTGTTTTGGACCGACACCTATATGGATTTTGATCTGTATTACCGGGTGGTGAACAGCAGCGGGGAGATCCTCACCCTGCGGCAGGACGAAAACGGTAATTATCGCTACGCCATGCCCAATATGGACAACAAAATCTACACCGCCGGCCTGAACGGCAGCGGCTGGATTACCCTGGGCTCCAGCGGCACCTTCTCCACCAACGGCAGGGACATGGCCGGCAAGAGCCTCCACCTGACCTTCAATCAGTGCCGGGACGGCGACATGCCCAAGGTGAACACCCTGGACGACTCCAAGGATGTCTACTACGAGTTTGCCCTTTCCATCCGCAGGATGGGCACCGCCAGCACCGCCGGCGATCCCGCCACCTGGAGCGGCGACGTGAACGTCTATGTGGATGTGGCGGCGGCCACCTCCACCGACCTGTATGAGCTTAGTGCCCCCACCGGCGCGCTGACCGACAGCCAGTGGAGAGAGTTTATAAAGAATGGCCTCACACGCAACGGCGGCGAGACCATCGGCTCGGCGGACAACCCGGACGAACCCACCCGGCTGCACATGTATAAGCACATCACCGACTCCCGCCAGCCCTACTTCGCCAGCACCTACCCCACCTTCGCCGCGGGGTCTGACTCGGTGGAGATGAACCTCACCCTGAACCGGCCGGGCGATATCTACTACGCCATCGCCAAGGCGGACAGCACCGGGCGGGAGCTGGCAAACAACCCGGCCAGCTGGTCCCCCGATATCATTACCATCGACAGCGATACCGGCGCATCCATTGATCCCAATAAGGTGCCCGGGAGCGGCACCGAGCGGGATTCCAAGGGGATGCCCGTGCTGACCACACCGGATAAGCAGGACGTCTACGACACCAGAGGCTGGGCGGACGCCAGCAAGGCGATTACAGGCATGGTGTCCTACAAGGGCGTGTCCACCGCCACCAAGACCGAGGGAAAGCTGGAACCGGATACCACCTACTACGTCTATGTTACCATCAAGGGGTCCGGGCCGGAGCCCTCCACGCTGGAGATTTACAAGTTCAAGACCAATCCCCCCAGCCGGCCCACCATCGGCTACACCCCCGCGAAGGACGGCATGAACATGACCACCACCAACATGTCGTCCGTCCTGTACTACATGGTCTACCCGGAAAGCGACCTGAAGCAGATCTACTGGATGATGGATTCTAAGTCCAGTGACGCGGATGCTTCCAGCAATATGCTGGCGGATATCCTCTGCGATGAGGCGGAGAATAACCTCCCCTCGTATTACGAGAACTTCACCATCCTCCAGGCGCTGACGGAGCTCTACTCCTGGGAGCAGGCCTCCAATAACGGGAACAGGATGGACGGCTACTATCCCACTGATGGCAGCGGCAATTACAGTCCGGCCTTTAACAACTACTCCGTCTTTGACATCTACGCCAAGACGGAGGTCAAGCAGGCCGTGGCTAACTGGCTTACCAGCGGTATTCTGCCCCCGTCCATCAAGTATGCAGAAAAGCAAAATGTATCTGCGGGGCAGAGCACAGCGCCCGAGGGCTACTTCGGCGGCCAGCACCGGATCGACCAGAATCAGAATGTGCTGGGCAACGCCGAGATTTACAGCGGCGGGCGGTACTACGTGCTGACGGTGGCCCGCAGTCAGAACGCCAACCCCAGCGCCAGCGCCGATGAAATTTACTCCTTCCGGGCCGCCCCCTATCAGATCACCAGCGGCGCAGCCCCGGAGCTGGTGGGCGCTTCCCCCAGCGGCATCCGAATTGGCCAGCAGACCGGGAATCTGCTGGGCGGAGAGATCATCCTGAACTTCGACAAGAAGCTGCACAAGGCAGCCAATGATCCGATGGCCAATGCAAAGGACTTCTTCGGTCTTGAAGCAAGTGATAACTGGCCTGTTGGTGTCCAAAATGCCACCTTGACCCATTCGGGAATCGGCACTACGGTCCGGATCGAGCTGACCGATGCCAGCGGCGGCGGGACAGCGGTAAAGATTCCGCTTACCATTTCGGTCCCCTACGGCTCCCTGATGAATGCCGGTGGAACTCCGGCACTGAAGGAGCTGAGGATTGAAATTTATGAGGATACGGCGACCAGCGGTGTTGCGACTGCGAAAGCTTATTTCGTAAGATTCTATTGGGGTGTAGGCAATGTCCCGTTCAGAAATCCTGTCGAAGTGCCCGGTGTGTAATTGTGTACCACGGGAGCGGGTCAAAAGCCCGCTCCCGCTGGCCCATTGTTCAACTTCTGCCTGAAAAGGAGTGTTTTGTATGCGAAAGACCTTTGCGCAGTGCTGTTTTGCCCTGCTGCTGGCGCCGGTTTTGACCTTTATGCTCATCGGCACGGTTGCCCTGGCGGCCGCGGGAGGCGGGGCCAGGGACACCACAGCAGGTTCCCCGGCTGCCTCCCCCACCGGGTATACCTACACGATGAAGATCAATTATAACGGCGAGGATAAAACGGATGAAACCGTCGACCTGATGTTTGATGACGACAAGACCCTGAGCGCCGAGGTCACCCGCCAACTGGGAGATACCGGCAGGCCGAGCACTGTGACCGGGGCAAACATTACCTGGAGCAGCAGCAATACCAACGTGGTGACTATAGTTACCACGACCGGCAGAATGCGGGCCGTGGGACAGGGCAAGGACATCACCATTACCGCCACGACCAATATCACAGACCCGATTACCAATAAACCGGTGTCGGTGACAGCTACCTGTACAGTTACGGTCAGCGACCTGTACCAGATCATCATTACGGAGTATGATTTTCAGCATGAGGTGAATAATTTTTCCGTTGATGAAGATGCGGAATATCAGCTGTGGGCCGTCGTGACAAAAAACAAGGATATTGTGAAAAACCCCACTGTCACCTGGAGCAGCAGCAAGACTGATGTGGCTACAGTAGATGGAAACGGCCTGGTCACAGCGAAGAATACAGGCACCACCGAGATCACAGCGACCTGTACCATTGATGGGAAAACTATTGATTGTACGGTGACCTGCACCGTCAAATCCACCGGCACCAAGCCCGGCGGCGACGATGACAACCCCACTACCCCCGGCGACACGCTGCCCACAGGCGTTTCGGTGAAGGAAATCGCAATCACCACCCCCCAGGGGCCCGTGAAAATGGACCCGGGAACTCAGAGGGTCGATGCCACGGCCACCTTTGCCATAACGGGGAAATCCGACCAGAAGGTGAACGTGGAGTGGAACCGGGACGGCGGCGCCACCGCCACCTATACGGATGATGACAAGAAAAAATACATTATCCCCATCACCTGGAGCAGCAGCGACAGGGAGGTGGCCAGCGTCAGCGGCGGCAAGCTCACCGGCGGCGAGCCGGGGGAGGCCGATATTACTGCCTCTGTTCCTGACAAGGATGAAAACGGAAATCCCACGACCAAGACCTTTAAAGAGGTGCTGAAGGTCACCGTCAACGGCTACAAGCTGAACAAGGCGGCCGTGCCCATCAAGCTGTATGAGAACCAGAGCATCAAGCTGTCGGAGAAGGAGATCGTGCTGACCTACGGCGACGCCACCCTGGCCACCCTGTCCTACTGGGCGGAGAACTCCAGCATCGCCAGCTACGTCAACGGCAGTATTGTGGGCACTATGCCCGGCACCACAAAGTTTACAGTGAGCGACTCCAAGCGGGGCTTCCGGGAGACCTTCGACGTGATTGTGGAGGCCGACCCCAACTCCACCATTCCCTCCCAGGGGACCATCACCATCAAAAATACAGACACCCTGCCCTTTACCGACCGGCGGCTGACCTTTGGCAATCAGGCCGGGGGGGAGCTGTCCCATATCACCGGCCTGAATGTGGACTCCAACGAGGGCACGCTGTACTACCGGTACCAGTCTGAGTCCCAGCCCGGCACGGGCGTGGGGGCGGGCAGCTACTACTACCCCGGCAGGAGCGGGGGTGTCCCCTCGGGGCGGCAGTCTCTGTCGGACATCACCTTTGTCCCCAAGTCGGACTTCTCCGGCGCCGCGACCATCCGTTACACCGCCGTCTCTGAGGGCGGGCAGAACTACAACTGCTGTATTATGCTCACCGTTACCACCGAGAACGGTGTCAATGCCGGCATCTCCCTGTCCACCCCCTACAACACCCCGGTCAGCTTCAGCGGGGAGGAGTTTGAGCGGGTGTGCAGGGAGCGCACCGGCACCAATCTGGACTACGTGATCTTCTCCCTCCCCGCCGAGCGGGAGGGCACCCTGTATGCCAACTACGTCAACCAGGGCAACTACGGCCAGAAGGTCACCACCACTGCCCGCTACGGCAAGAGAGACCTGAACAACATCTGGCTTGTTCCGGCCCCCGGCTATTCCGGCCCGGTTACCATCTACTACACCGCCCACAGCAAGGGCTCCCCGGGGACAACCTACAAGGGGCAGATTGCCGTCACCGTCAACCCGGAGAACGGCGCGGCCATCGGCGGACTGGCCTACGATATCACCAGGGGCGGCGTGGCCTTCTTTGACGACAGGGACTTCAACGACTACTGCCAGGACGACCTGATGGACTACCGCCAGACCCTGGACTTTATCCGGTTTGACTCCCTGCCCGCCGCCGGCGAGGGGGTGCTGTACTACGACTACCGCTCCTCCACCAGCACGGGCAGCCGGGCCTCCACCGGCACCAGCTACTACTACGGCACCCGCAATCCCCGCATCGACCGGCTGGCCTTTGTCCCGGCGGCGGACTTTACAGGCACGGTGCGGATTCCCTTCAGCGGACAGACCACCAGCGGCGTCCGCTTCTCCGGCAATGTGGAGATCAACGTCCGGGGCGGCACCGGCGCCGGGGACATCTACTATACCTGCGCCCCCGGCCGGACGGTGAGCTTCCGGACCAGAGACTTCACCGATCTGAGCCAGAAGCTGAACGGGCGCACCATCGACTATATCCGCTTCCAGAGCCTGCCCAACACGTCGGACGGCTACCTGTATCACAACAGCACCCGGATCACCGGCACCGGGACCTCCTACTACAACAGCACCGGCAGCTACCGGATCGGCAACCTGTCCTTCCGGGCCAGCAATTCCTTCTCCGGCACCATAGACATCCCCTTTGAGGGGACCGACCGGGGCGGCAGTATCTTTACCGGTGTGATTACCATCAGCTCCAACGGCTCCGGGACGGCGTCGGGGAACATCCGCTACACCGCCAACCCCAAGAGCGCCGCGGTGTTTGAGCGGGACGACTTTGACAGCCTGTGCTGGGAGGAGACCCGGGAGTATGTCAATACGGTCCGCTTCAAGATCCCCAGCAGCAGCCAGGGCACCCTGTACCGCAACTACCGCTCCAGCTCCAGCACGGGGACGAAAATTACCACCAGCAACTACTCCCTCTCCGCCAGCGCCCTGGACCAGGTGGCCTTTGTCCCCGCCAGCGGCTACACCGGCACCGTCTACCTGGACTTCACCGCCACCGCGCTGAACAACGGCGGCTCCTTCGACGGGACGGTGGAGATTGAGGTGGGCCGGGCCCCGGCGGACGTGACGGTGTCCTACTCCACCCGGAATACCACCCCGGCCCGCTTCTACGCCGGCGACTTCGGCCGGAGGGGCTATACCCTCAGCTCCGTCCGCTTTACCTCCCTGCCCTCCTCCGGCGAGGGGTACCTGTACTGCCAGTACACCAGCCCCACCCGCTACGGCAGGATGGCCGGTACCGGCGACAGCTTCCGCGTGAGCGGAGGCGACCAGATTAACGAGCTCACCTTTGTCCCCCGGGCGGGGTTCACCGGCACGGTGACCCTCCCCTATATCGGCACCAACTCCAACGGCTCCACCTTTGAGGGGGAGGTGCTAATCAACGTGTCCCCCACCTACAGCTCCGCCTACTTCAGCGACATGGGCGGGTACAGCGAGGCCCAGCGGGCGGCGGTGGACTTCCTCTACGACCACAATATCACCCGGGGGCTGACCACCAGCCAGTACGGCCCGGAGGCCTCCATCCGCCGGGGCGACTTCGCCCGGATGGTCTACCAGGCCTTCGAGCTGAGCCCCAGCGGCAGCTCCAACGTCTTCTATGACGTGCCCTCCGGCGCCTACTACGCCGAGGCGGTGAATACCCTGTATGCTCGGGGCGTCGTCAGCGGCGTGGGCGGGGGCTATTTCTCCCCTGACACCGCCCTCACCCGGCAGGACGCCATCTGTATGGTCCAGCGGGCCATGAGGACAGTGGGCTGGAGCGCCAACGACGGCTACGCCAGTGCCTTGGCCGGCTACAGCGACAGCGGCAGCGTTGCGGGCTATGCCCAGGGGGCAATGTCCTTTGCCGTCCAGCGGGGCTACCTGCCCACCTCCGGCGGCCGCCTCAGCCCCACCCAGCCCCTGACCCGGGTGGACATGGCGGAGATCATCCACCGGGTGCTGACCTATTAAGGCACAAAAAAAGCACAAAAATTCCCCGGCCGCGGCCGGGGAATTTTCATGTCTAAAAGCGGTGGACCCATCCGGACAAAAACCACACGGGGACGAGCCAGGTTAGCATGTAAATAAGGAGATTCAGGGGGGACAGGGAGGTGTAGGCCCCCACCGAGGTGAGGTAGGCGGCCAGGGCCATCCCCAGCAGAGAGCCGGCACAG
>JAAWLY010000106.1 GCA_022798155.1 Lawsonibacter sp.
TCGGCGGCAAAGCAGATGATCTCCCGGGCCTCCAGCTGGGCCGACTCCACCCCCGCCCGCTTCAGCCGGGCCCGAGTGTCCAGAAATAGGTTGTTGTAGGTGGTGGCCATAGAATCACCTCATATGTTTATTTACCAGGCGTCTGCACCTTTCTCCTCGGGCAATACCAGCTCCAGCGCCCGGATGCCCACCTCGATCATGGAGTCGTCGGGCTCGAAGGTGGTAAAGTTTTGCAGCCACAGCCCCGGCGCGGTAAAAAAGCGGGTTACCGGCCCGTCGTGCCGGCCGGCCCAGCGGTTGATCTCATAGCTGATCCCCACGATCACCGGCAGCATAGCCAAGTGGGCCAGAAAACGCAGAACGGGGTGATACACCGGCCAGATGGCGAAAACCACGGTGGACACGACGATGGAGATGGCGATGACCATAAACAGAAAGCTGGTCCCGCACCGGGGGTGGTGCCTGGGCTGCAGGCGTACATTCTCCACCGTCAGCGGCAGTCCCGCCTCGTAGCAGAAGATGGTCTTATGTTCCGCCCCGTGGTAGGAAAACACCCGCTTCATCTCTCCCATGTGGGAGCACAGGGCCAGATAGGCCACAAAAATCAAAATTTTCAGCAGGCTCTCCGCCAGGTTGCGCGCCAGCATATTTCCCGGGAAAACCAGGCTGATCAGGCTGCCCAGCAGGGTGGGCAGCAGGAAAAACAGCCCGATGGACATACACAGCCCCAAAATCACCGCCAGGGTGGTAATCAGGGCGGTAAATTTTTCGCTGCCCAGCCGGTCGTTGAGCCAGGCTTCCAGTTTCGAGGGCTCCTCTTCCTCCTCCCCGTCCTCGGGGAAGAACTCGGCGGAGTACATCAGGGCGGTAACGCCGTTGTACATGGAGTCGGCGAAGTTGACCACCCCCCGGATGAAGGGCCAGCCCAGAACAGAGTACTTATCCTTTATAAATTTGAGCTCCTTCTCCTGGACCTCCAGCTCGCCGTCCGGTTTCCGGACCACCACGGCCTGCTTTTTCGGGCCGCGCATCATGATGCCCTCGATCAGGGCCTGTCCGCCGCACATGGTTTTAAATTTGGGACATGGGCAATCTTGCTTGGACATTTGGGTTCTCCTTTAATTGGGATATTTGCCTTTGCAGGGGCGGATATCATCCGCCCGCAAATTTATATCTGCTTTCATGGGCGGATCATGTCCGCCCCTGCACATTGTACCAGACCCGGCCCTAATTTTCAATGGGCAGGCGGATGGTGACGATAAACCCGCCTCCGTCGGCGTTGCCCACCTCCAGTTTTCCCTCGTGGCGGGTAATGATCTCCTCGCACACCGCCAGGCCGATGCCGGAGCCCCGGGCCTTGGAGCTGCCCTTGTAAAACTTGTTCTTGAGGAAAGGAAGCTCCTCCTCCGGCGCGCCGGGGCCGTAGTCCCGGATGCGGATGACCGCCTGCTCCCCCTCCACAAAGAGGGAGACATTGATCCGCTTGCCCACCCCGCCGTGCTTGGCGGCGTTGTCCAGCAGGTTGCAGAACACCTGGCGCAGCCGCTCCGGGTCGCCGGAGATGGGGATCATCTCCTCCGGGCCGTCGATGTAGTCCAGGATGATGCCCTCTTTGCCGAAAAACTCCGTGTAGATGTATACGGCGTCCTCCAGCTCCGCCTTCAGGTCCAGCGGCTCCACCGACAGGGTAAACCGGCCGTCCTCGATGCGGGAGAACTCCAGCAGCTCCTCCACCATATTGCCCAGCCGCTTGGACTCGGAGACGATAATGTTCATCCCCTTGCGGATGTCGCCGGCGGAGCGGCATTCCCCGTTCTGGATGGTCTCCGCCCAGCCGGTGATGGCGGTGAGGGGGGTGCGCAGCTCGTGGGAGACGGAGGAGATAAACTCGCTCTGGGTCTTTTCCGCCTGGGCGATCTTGATGGACATATCGTTGATGGCGTCGGTCAGCTCTCCGATCTCGTCGTCGTACTGCTTCTCGATCTGAACGCCGTAGCTGCCGTCGGCGATGACCTGGGCAATTTCGGTGATGCCGGCCAGAGGCTCTACAATGGAGCGGACAAAGTACAGGTTGGAGAAGTAGACCATGGCAAAGATGACCAGGGCGATGGCGGCAATCACCGTCATGGTAAAGACGACCTGCCGGTCAATATTGGACAGGGAGGTAACATAGCGGATAACACCCACCACCTCCCCCTGATAAACCACCGGGCTGGAGGCGGCCAGGATGCGCTCCCCGGTGTCTGGGTCTCTGCCCCGCCAGGGGCTGGTGCTGCGCTCGTTCAGCGCCTTCTGGATGTCTGGGGTGCTGGGGGTGGAGCCGGCCGTCAGGTCGTTGCCGGAAAAAATCACCGCCCCGGTGGTGTCCAGAAACTGCAGCTCCAGCTTGCCCTTGTCCTCATAGCTGCTCACCGTCTGCTGGGCGGCCGCCCGGTAGTCCGACCGGGTGTACATCCGAAACCCGTTGGCGGAGGAGGTGGCCTTGCGCATCAGGTCGTTCTCTGTCCCGCCGTAATAGTAGCTCCACAGCATACCGGCAAAGGCCCCCACCGCCAGCGCCAGAATCAGCAGCACAATGGCCACGCCGTTCATCAGCCACCGCCGCCGGATGCCCCGGATTTTTACCTGGTCCTTTAACCGTGTCGCTTTGGCCACTGCGCATTCACCTGCCTTTCATAAGCCCCTTGTCAAACGGGCCTTCAACCCCCCCACTTATATCCGTAACCCCACACGGTGTTGACAAAGGTGGGCTTCTGGGCGTTGTCCTCGATTTTAATGCGCAGCCGGCGGATGTTCACATCCACAATTTTCAGCTCGCCGAAGTAGTCCTTGCCCCAGACGGTGTCCAGGATTTCCTCTCGGGACAGGGCCTTGCCGGGGTTTTCCATAAACAGCTTGACAATGGAGTACTCCACCTGGGTCAGCTTCACCCGCTGGCCGTTTTTCTCCAGCGTGCGGTTTCGGGTGTTCAGCAGGAAGGGCGGGTCGCTGATCTCGTCGGGGGAGAGCGTCCCCTCGTCCCCGCCGGTGCGGCGGAACAGGGCGTCTACCCGGGCGGTGAGCTCGGCCGGGGAGAAGGGCTTGGTTACATAGTCGTCCGCCCCGGTCATCAGGCCGGTCACCTTGTCCATCTCCTGGGTGCGGGCGGTGAGCATGATAATGCCGATCTTGCTGTCCATGCTCCGCAGGCGGCGGCAGACCTCAAAGCCGTCGATGCCGGGCAGCATAATGTCCAGCAGGGCCACCTTGATGTCCGGGTTTTCCTTCACCGCCTCCAAGGCCTCCTCGCCGGTGCCCGCCTCCACGGTCTGATAGCCCGCCCGCTTCAGGTTGATCACCACAAAGCTGCGGATGTTTTCCTCGTCCTCCAGGACCAATACCTTGCGCATGTTTTTTCTCTCCTCCACAGGATTTCTCGAACGGCCCTCTTTGACAAGGGGGCCAGATTATTCGTTATACCAGCTTCTCTGGATGGTGCTGAACCGGTCCAGCAGGTCCATCTCGTCCAGGCCGCTGTCCCAGGCGCTGTTGTGGAACCGGGCGGCGTAAATCACGTTTTCGTCCTCCCGCAGCACCATCCAGTCCTCCTCCACGCTGGAGCTGCGGCTGCTTGACATGCGGTAAATGCTCAAAAAGGGCTCCGGCTCCCGCTCCTCCCCCAGCCAGTGGGAGAAGACCACCTCCCGGCGGCCGGTGACCTGGTCGTTGCGGGAAATTGTAATCTGGTCCCGCCAGTTCTCCGGGATTTCCAAATACCAGCCATCGCTGACGTTGTGGTAGGAGGTGAGCACATGGTTGCGGTACCCCCGCTCGTCGTACTGGGCCCAGTCGATCAGCCAAAAGTTGCTGGAGCTGCTCTCCCCGTAGCTGGGCAGGGGGTAGGGCGAGGGCAGCTCGGTCACCTCGTCCCGGTTGACATCAGTGGGGTTGATTTCGGTGTAGCCCTGTATCATCTCCCGGCTGACGCCGGAGTTGTCCAGAGCCGCGTTGACAAAGGCGCCGTCTACATAGGCCAGCACGTCGATCACCCGGCCGCCGTCGGCCAAAGTGCTGGTAACATAGAGGGCGGGCTGGTCGTACTCCCCCGCCAGGCGGTTGATGCGGATGCGGTTGATGGCGGTAATGCCGGCGGACAGATCGGCCAGGGCGGTGGATTCCAGCGCCCCGTCCTGCCAGCCGTACAGCTCCACCTGACTGCTCAGGCCGCTGGCGTCCATCCGGGTGACCAGCACCTCTGTGCGGACGTCCCGGTCCATATCCAGCAGGCGGCAGCCGCTGGAGCCGTCGCTGGCCACGCTGCACCGGGTGAGCAGCAGCTCGGTACCCGTCAGGTCCATCCGGCTTCTGCCGGCCATTTGGGCGCCGCCCTCCTCCGCTGCTTCGTCGGGCAGCTCCACCCCGTCCAGGGTGTAAACCCCCAGCTGATAGGCGCCGTTGCTGATCTGCCAGTTGACCGCCAGCTCCTTGCGCCCCTGGCCGTTCAGCTGGGCGTAGTCGATGGTGTAGATGGCGTTTCCCTCGCCCTCCACCACGCCGGTGACCACATATTCCTCCTCCACCCGGCTAAAGATGTAAATCCGGATGGGCTTTTCAATGCCCGGCATCCGCAGGAAGGTGACCGCGCTCTCCCGCTGGCCGTCGCCGTCCAGGTCCTGGAGCTGGATATTGGCCGTGTTGTCCCCGGACATAATGGAGGCGTCCTCCACCTGCACGCCAAATTCCGCCTCCAGCCCCACCCGCACGGTGCGGATGGCCGCGTTCAGCTGCTCATAGCCTATTGAGCGCTCCGGCTGGCGGTATAAATCCCCGGGGGCGCGGAACAGACAGCCGCTCAGCAGCAAAACCAGGGCCGCGGGCAGAACCAGGGATGTCCACTTCCGTTTCACGGCGTCCGCTCCTTTCGCATTTCTTCCGGCCACTCCATAGTGGCGGTATTTATCACTATATCACAATTCGCCCAAAAAGCATATAGAAATTTTCAGATTTTCCCCACGAAAAAAATACCGCCGCCCCAAAGGTCCAAAAACGGCCCGCCGGGCAGCCGGCGGGCCGTCTGAGCTCTATTCCTCCTCCGGAATGGGCAGGGGGGCCTCCACCCGGGTAAAATCCGTCTCCTGAAAGGCCTTGTCCATCCCTTCCAAGGCGCTCTCCCCCTCTCCCATCAGGCAGGTGACCTGCTCCAGGCAGGCGCCCGCCTTCTCCAGCTCGCTGGCCGCGTGGGAGACGGTGGTCTCCACCTGGCTGCGCAGGCCGTCGTACTCCCGCTCCAGCCGCTGGAGCCACTGGTTCACCTGGCGGCGCAGCCGCTGGACGTCCTGTTCCGCCTTCTCCTGGATGGCCTGGGCCCGGCGGTGGGCCTCCAGCTCCACCCCGGCGGTGCGTTCCTTCAGCTGGACATAGGCCCGGGCGTCGGGCTGCATGGCCTGGACCTGGGCCCTCAGGCCGTCCCGCTCCTGGCGGGCCTGCTCCAGCTCCCGTCCCGTCTGCTCCGCCCGGTCGCGGCTGGCGGACAGCTCCCGCTCCGCCTGCTCCAGCCGGAGGTTCAGGCTGTCCCGGCTCTGCCGGGTGGTCTCCAGCTCCCGCCGGGTCTCCTCCAGCACGCGGCGCAGCTCCTCCCCCTCCCGGCGGAAAGACTCCTCCCGGTGCCCGGTCTCCTCCAGCCGGCTCTGAAGCTCCTGCTGGGCCTGGGCGGACTGCTTGGCCTGTTCCTCTAAAAAGGACAGCACGTCCTGCTTGTTAAAGCCGCCCAAGGCGGCGGAGCGGAATGGATGGTCCATATTCGCGCACCTCTCTCTGAGAAATCCAAACGTATCTGTGTTATTTTAGCACAGCTTCCCCAAAATTACAATCACTATTTCATTGACGCGCCCCGCCCCCCAATGGTATACTGGCTGTGTTTGACAAATATCCTGGACTGGGAGGAATTTAACTTATGTGGCTGTCCGACAGGTGGAGCGACTACGAGCTGATCGACTGCGGTCGGGGGGAAAAGCTGGAGCGCTGGGGGGACCAGCTGCTGGTCCGGCCCGACCCCCAGGCCATCTGGAGCACCCCCCGCTCCCACCCGGGCTGGAAGAAAAACGCCGGACGGTACGCCCGCTCCTCCACCGGGGGCGGCCAGTGGCAGAACCGCTCCATGCCGGAGCGGTGGACGGTGGGCTACGGGGCGCTGACCTTCAATGTCAAGCCCATGAACTTTAAACACACCGGCCTGTTCCCTGAGCAGGCCGCCAACTGGGACTTCGCCATGGAGCAGATCAAAGCCGCCGGCCGGCCGGTGAATGTGCTCAACCTCTTCGCCTACACCGGCGGGGCCACCGTGGCCTGCGCCGCCGCCGGGGCCTCGGTTTGCCATGTGGACGCCGCCCGCGGGATGGTCCAGTGGGCCAAAGAGAACGCCAAGAGCTCCGGGCTGGAGGGGGGGCCCATCCGCTGGATTGTGGACGACTGCGCCAAGTTTGTAGAGCGGGAGATCCGCCGGGGCCGGCGGTACGACGCCGTCATCATGGACCCTCCCTCCTACGGCCGGGGCCCCACCGGCGAGGTGTGGAAGCTGGAGGAGAGCCTGTACCCCTTTGTGGAGCTGGTAAGCGGGGTGCTGTCTGACAATCCGCTGTTTCTCATCCTCAGCTCCTACACCACCGGCCTGGCCCCCAGCGTGGTCACCTATATCCTGGAAACCCTGATCTCCAAAAAATTCGGCGGGCACACCGTCTCCGACGAGCTGGGCCTGCCCGTCACCCAGACCGGCCTGGCCCTCCCCTGCGGCGCCGCCGGGCGCTGGACCCGGGATTGAAAAAAGCCTCTTGCCAATCCGGAGGAAATAAGTTACAATAAGGTTACAAAGATGACAAACCGGTAAAGTTCCCCTGGGTCCCCTAAAAAAGGGGGCAGCACATCCACAGATTGCACATTTACATAAAACACAATCTGTGGTACACTACACCATTGGAACGTCTCCGGGCTGTGCGGACAGACAGAAATATTGGCTGAGCGAGGAGCGCAGAGCGGCATGATACGCTTTATTGATGTATTTAAAGAATACGACAACGGCACCAAGGCCCTGAAGGGGGTCAACATACGCATTGACGACGGGGAGTTCGTCTTTCTGGTGGGTCCCTCCGGGTCGGGCAAGTCCACCCTCATCAAGCTGATTACGGCGGAGATTGCCCCCAGCGACGGCCGGGTGATGGTAAACGGCTTCAACCTGAACAGCATCAGCCCCCGTCAGGTGCCCCACATGCGCCGGACCCTGGGGGTCATCTTCCAGGACTTCCGGCTGATCGAAAAGAAAACGGTCTATGAAAACCTGGCCTTCGCCATGCGGGCGGTGGGGGCCTCCAACCGGGAGCTGCGCCGGCGCATCCCCTATGTCCTCCAGCTGGTGGGCCTGGACCAGAAGGGCGACCGCTACCCCGGCGAAATCTCCGGCGGCGAGCAGCAGCGGGTGGCCATCGCCCGGGCGCTGGTAAACAACCCCAGCATGATTATCGCCGACGAGCCCACCGGCAACCTGGACCCCCAGCGCTCCCTGGAGATTATGATGCTGCTGGAGCGCATCAACGAGCTG
>JAAWLY010000107.1 GCA_022798155.1 Lawsonibacter sp.
ATGTCTGTCCTGCCACAAGCGGTTCACTACCTACGAGACTATGGAGAGCCTACCCCTGATGGTGGTCAAGAAGGACGGCAGCCGCCAGAGCTTCGACCGAAACAAAGTGCTGGGCGGCGTCATCCGGGCCTGTGAGAAGCGCCCCGTCCCTTATCAGGATATGGAGGCTCTGGTGGCGGAGATCGAGCAGGTCCTCCAGAACCAGATCGAGCGGGAGGTCAGCTCCGCCCAGATCGGCGAGCTGGTTATGGAACGGCTGAAAAAGCTGGACGAGGTGGCCTATGTCCGCTTCGCCTCCGTCTACCGGGAGTTTAAAGACATCGACACCTTTATGGCCGAGCTCAACCAGCTGATGAAAAACAAATAGCGACAGGCCGCCCAGTCGGGCGGCCTGTTTTTATAATGTAAAGTCCTCCCTGGGCAGCTTTTCCCAGGAAAATAGGGGGACCAGTTCCCAGGGGGTGATGGCCTCAGCCCGGTCGATGAGATTGGCGGCGTGGGCCAGCCGGCCCACCAGCTCTGGCGCGGCGTACTGCTCCTGAAGCCGGCCCAGCTCCTGATCCCGGTCCCGCTTGGCCAGGCGGCGGCCATCGGGCGAGAGCAGCAGGGGCAGGTGGCCGTACTCCGGGTGGGGCAGGCCCAGCATTTCCTGGAGCCACAGCTGCCGGGGGGCGGAGGAGAGCAGATCGCTCCCTCGCACCACCTGACTTACCCCCATGGCGGCGTCGTCCACCACTACCGCCAGCTGATAGGCGTATACCCCGTCGGAGCGGCGGAGGATGAAGTCGCCGCAGTCCCGTTTTAAGTTCTCTTTGTAATTTCCATACAACAAATCACAGATAGTTATTGTCTTTTCCGGCACCCGCACCCGCCATGCGGGCCGGCGGGTTTTTTCCATCTCTGCCCGTTCGGCATCTGTCAGCCGGCCGCACCGGCCATCGTAGACCGCTGCGCCGTCGGAGCGGTGGGGCGCTGACGCCGCCAGCCGCTCGGCCCGGGTGCAGAAGCAGGGATAGCTCAGCCCCTGCCGCTCCAATTGGTGAAAGGCTTCGGCGTAGGCATCCGTCCGTTTGGACTGGTACACCGGCTGGCCGTCCCAGTCCAGGCCCAGCCACTCCAGGTCCCGCATCACCTGGTCGCAGTACTCCTGTTTGCACCGGTCCGGGTCCAGGTCCTCCAGCCGCAGCACCATCCCGCCCCCCGCATTCCGGGCGGCCAGCCAGGCCAGCAGACAGGACCACAGGTTGCCCAGGTGCATCCGCCCGCTGGGGCTGGGGGCGAAACGGCCGGTCATAGATATGCCTCCTTTTGTTCCTTTTCTTTGAAAAGAAAAGGGACCGAAAAGAAACTTTGGCGCAAAACTTCGTTTTGCTTACTCATATTCCACCACAACCCGCTTGCACTTGGCGCAGTGCCACGCCGGCACGGTCGGCATAGTCCAGAATTGCTTTGTCAGTGCGGCCTCCCCTTCCCGCTGATGTAACAGTGCGAATGTCCTAGCTTCCAGATTAAACACAATTGGCTTCCCGCTCTGCAAAAAGCCCTTCTTCATCTCCCGATTACACCAGGGACACAGCATGATTAATTCTCCTCTTCGTATTCCGCCAGCGCTTCCCGTAAAAACTCCAGGTCCTTGTCGTCCAGGGCGTGGAGACCGGCGGTCTCCTCCAGGTGGTGGGTAAACTCGTGGGCCACGGTGGCAAAGATCTCGTCCTTCCAGACCTCCTCGTCCTCCTCCTCCAGCAGGGCGGCGAAAGAGCCGTAGTACAGAAGGATGTACCGGCCCAGGCTGTCGTGGACGTACTCCCCCATAATGTACATCTCCCCCGGGGGAAAATCTGGGTCGGGCAGGGCCTTTTCCTCCAACTGGATGCCCCCATCCAGGTCCTCAAAAAAGGCCTCCGGAAAATCCTGGGCGACCTCCTCCAGCCAGTCGCCCATTTGATCGTAGGCAGGGATCATGAACCGCATCTCCTCTACATTTAAATCATGCTTCATACAGGGTCCCTTGCCTACCCCAGAGCATGTTGGATAAATTTTCCCGCCCTATGTCTGTGACTATTTTATAGGCTGGCGCTCCCCGGATGCAGGTCCCAAAGAAGTAGATTTGACCGCACTCTGTACATTTCATATAGTGTTTTATGGTATAATGCTCCTCTTTATCCAAAAAATCATGTACTTCACTGAGTAAACAGTCTCCCGCGTACAGCTCTAATCGTTTCTGCATCCCCATCATCTTTACCATTTCAAGTATTGGGGAATAGTTCATAGGATCATCGGACGCACTTTGAAAAGCTGCTTTCAAAATACTACAGTTTTTGCACATATCTATCCCTCTTCATGATCAAGGCGACAGGTCCGCCTTCCGCCGCAGCAATGACAGGGGCGGGACGGGCTGGGGCAGCTTCATACGGAACACCATCTGGGGGTGGCGGACCTCCTCCAGGGGGGCACTGTCAGAGTCCCACAGGGCCTCCACTGTAAAGGCCTGGGGCCTGACATCGGGCCCCACCAGCTCCAGGACATCCCCCACGGCAAACTTGTTATTCAGGGTGAGGACGGCGTTCCCATCCCCATCGCAGGCCCGCACCTTTGCCACGATCTGCCAATCCCGGACATACCGGGCGTCGTCGGTGAACTGCCCCGGCTGGCCGTAGAAGAAGCCGGTGGAGTAATGCCGGTGGCTGATGTGCTCCACCTCGTCCCGCCACACCGCTTCCAGGGGGACTCCCGCAGCCGCCGCGTCGATGGCATGGCGGTAGGCCCCGGTGACGATGGCGGCGTAGTAGGCCGACTTGGCCCGGCCCTCCAGTTTGATGGAGTCCACCCCCGCCTCCATCAGCTCGGGGACATGGTCAATCATGCACATATCCCGGGAATTCATAATGTAGGTCTCCCCGTTCTCCTCGTAGACGGGGAAGTACTCCCCCGGCCGCTTCTCTTCCATCAGGGCGTACTGGTAGCGGCAGGGCTGGGCGCAGGAGCCCCGGTTGGAGTCCCGGCCTGTCATGTAGTTGGACAGCAGGCACCGCCCCGAGTAGCTGACGCACATGGCCCCGTGGGCGAATACCTCGACCTCCAGCTCTGGGGGCGTCTTGGCCCGGATCTCCCGGACCTCCTCCAGGGACAGCTCCCGGGCCAGGATCACCCGGCTGGCTCCCAGCTCGTGCCAGGCCCGGGCGGACTGGTAGTTGACGATGCTGGCCTGGGTGGAGATGTGGGGCTGGACGTGGGGGGCATATTTTTTCGCCAGGGCCAGGACGCCCACGTCGGCCAAAATGACGGCGTCCACCCCCAGCGCCTCCAGGTACTCCAGCCACTGGGGCAGACGGCCCACCTCCTCGTTCCGGGGCATGGTGTTGCAGGTGACATGAACCCGGACTCCGTGGGCCTGGCACAATTCCACGGCGGTCTTTAGCGCCTCGGGGGAGAAATTTCCGGCAAAGGAGCGCATCCCAAAGGTATTTCCCGCCAGATAGACGGCGTCCGCGCCGTAGGCCACCGCCATTTCCAGCCGCTCCATATCCCCCGCCGGGGCAAGGAGTTCCATTTTCTTGAACGCCATTCGCGTCCCTCATTTCCGTCATATTTACAGGTTACGGGCCGCCGAAGGCGGCGGCCCGCTGAATTAGAATCAATTGGAATTATACCGCTCCTGGCTGGCGATGAAGCTCTGCAGCTGGTCATAGGTGCGGAAGAAGTGGTGGGTATTGTCGTCGCCCAGCGCATAGTAGAAGTCCTTGCTGTCGGAGGGTTTCAGGGCGGCCACAATAGACTCCATGCCCGGGTTGGCGATGGGTCCGGGGGGCAGTCCCTTATACAAATAGGTGTTGTAGGGGGAGTCGATGTTCCGGTCTGACTCTACCGGCTCTCTGCCGCCGTTGATATAGACCAGGGTGGCGTCGATCTGGAGGTAGCCCTGGGTACCGGCGCTGGGGTTCTCCAACCGGTTGTGGATGACGGCGGAGATGTCCTCCCGGTCCTCGCCGGTGGTCTCCCGCTCGATCATGGACGCAATGGTGAGCACCTCCCGAAGGGTGTAGCCCGACTCCTCCACCTGCTCCATGATACTGTCGGTAATCACCTCGCTGTCGAAATAGACCAGCAGCTTGTTCAGGGCATAGATCGGGTCGTGGGGGGTGTAGAAGTCGTAGGTGGCGGGCATCAGATAGCCCTCCAGCCGGTGGTAGTCCCCCAGAGGGACCACATTCTGGAGAAAATCGAAGGAGTAATCGTGGTTTGCGGCGGCGTCCTGCAGCTCCTCTATGTCAGCGGCCACCCCTTTCTCTACCAGCAGGCTGAAAATCTGGTCAACGGTGTAGCCCTCGGGGATGCTCACCCGCACTTGGGCCCGGTTGGCGGAGTTGGCCCGCATACCGGCCAACAGCGCCCGGTAATCCATGTCGGTATCCAGGGTGTAGGTGCCCACCGACAGGGAGTCCTTCTTGTGGGTGATGGTGGCAAAGAGCTTGAACAGGGACTTATACTCAATCATCCCCTCCTTTTTCAGACGGTCCGCCACGCTGTCGAAGTCCTCGTCCGCCGTGATGGTAAAGGTGATCTCCTTGTGGGGCTGCTTATTCAGGGCCAGCACGTCCTCGGCGCACACCCAGCCCACACAGGCCAGAAGAATGGACACACCGATGACCGCCGTTACATACAGCAGCACCAGGCCCGCTGTGCGGCCGGCGGAGCGCCGTTTTTTTCTGGGCCGCCGGGACTGCGGCCGGCTCTCGCCGGATTCCTCATGCTCCCGCCGGCCGGGGGAGCGGCCGTTTCCGCTCCGGCGCTCACGCTCATAATAATCTTGTGACATAGGGTCAGCTCCTAACAAATTTTCCCGGCCCCCTGTCACCAGGGACAAGGGCGGGCCATAGAATAGTACAGAACGCGGGGACAGCGTCCCGGCGCGATTTTAAGAGAGGTGAAACATCATGTTCTGTGGAAACAACGGTTGGGGCGGCAACGGTGCGCTGTGGATCATCATTCTGATCCTCATTCTGTTTGGATGCGGCGGCTGCGGAAACGGCTGTGGGAACAACTGCGGCTGCGGCAGCAATGACTGCGGCTGTGGAGACAACGACTGCGGCTGCGGCTGCTGAGTCCGGCGCCTACACAAGGGAAAGCGGGCGGGAGAGCAATCTTCCGCTCTTTTCCCGCCCCATTTTGGGACAGGCTCTTAGTAGTGGATGCCGCCGCGCACCTTGTCGGCCGCCTCTTTGCCGGCCAGGGTCTCTACCAGGGCCAGCCCAAAGTCGAAGGCAGAGCCTGCGGCCCGGCCGGTGATGATTTTTCCGTCGGTTACCACTCCCTGGTCCTTCTGGACCAGAGCGCCGGTGAGCTTGTCCTCCATACCGGGGTAGCACACGGCCTTTTTGCCCTGGAGCAGGCCCCACTTGCCAAGCAGCGTGGGGGCGGCGCAGATGGCGGCCAACCAGATGTCCCGCTCGGCGGCCTGGCGCACCAGTTTCTCCACCGCGTATTCAGACTCCAGATTGTGGACGCCCATGCCCCCTCCGGGCAGGACGATCATGTCCGCCTGGTCCAGCTTCACCTGGGTCATGGCGCAGTCAACCTTGACCGCGATACCGTGGCCGCCTGGGGCAAACACACCCAGAACACCCACCAGGGCCGTCTCAATTCCCGCCCGGCGCAGCAGGTCGGCGGGCACCAGAGCCTCCGCCTCTTCAAAGCCGGGAGCCAATAGAATGTATACCATAGTAATTCCTCCTAACTATAACCTGGCCCGCCTTACCGCTGGCGGAAGGCGAAAAACCGCTGTCCAAAATAGTTGAGCACCACAAACAATCCGGAGCCGGCCAGCATCGTCAGGTTGCCCTGGAGCTGCCCGTCCAGGCCCATGCCGCCCAGCACCCAGCCCACCGCCGGCCTGGCCAGGCCGTAGGCCGCCAGATAGCACACCGAGATGTTGACAATAAACCGGACCACCACCCCGGCGCCCTTCTCCCGATTTTGAAAGGTGAAATGTTTGTTTAAAAAGAAGCTGACAATGCTGCCTGCCACATAGTTGGCCGCGGAGGAAATCCAGTAGCCCCCGTCCCCCCAGGCATGGAGTCCGGCCAGGTTATACAGCCCGAACATGACCCCGCAGCCCACCAAGGTGTTGACCACCCCCACCAGCAGGAAGCGGAACATGGTGGGGTCAAAGAGTTTTCTCAGCTTGTCCACGCTCTTTCTCTCCTCCGCAGCGCTCAGACAGGATATACCGGGGCCGGTCCTTCAGCTCCTCATAAATTTTTCCGATGTAGTAGCCGATGATCCCCAGGCACACCATCAGGCCGCTGCCAATAAGCAGCTGGAGCAGGATGACCGTGGTAAAGCCTTCCAGCGCCCGGCCGGTAAACTTCTGCCACAGGGACCAGATACCCAGCCCCAACGAGCAGAGAAACACCACCACCCCCATCAGGGTTACCAGCTGGAGAGGGGCCGCGGAAAAGGCGGCGATATTGGTCACAGCGTAGCGCACCAGGCTGCGGACCGACCACTTGGACTGGCCCTCCAGCCGGGGCTGGACCTCAAACTCCACTTGAGCGGTGGAAAAACCGATCCAGGAGGACAGGGCCCGGAAAAAGGCGTTTTTCTCCCGCATGGCCAGCAGGGTGTCCACCGCCCGCCGGTCCAGCAGCTTGAAGTCGGAGGCCTTGGACATATCCACCCCCATGGCTCCGCTGATGGCGGAGTAGAAGGTTCTGGCCGCCAGGGTGTGCAGGGGGTTCTCCTTCCCCCGGCTGACCTTAACGCCCTCTACCACCTGATAGCCCTCCTGCCACAGCCGGTACATCTCCACCACCTTCTCCGGCGGGTGCTGCAAGTCGCAGTCCATCACCGCCGCGCAGTCTCCCCGGGCCTGGGCCAGACCGGCAAAGATGGCCGCCTCCTTCCCGAAGTTCCGGGAGAAGCGCACCCCCCGCACCTGGGAAAACCGGGCCGCCTGGGCCTGGATGGCGGCCCAGGTGCCGTCTCTGGAGCCGTCGTCCACAAAGAGCAGTTCATGGGCAATGCCCGCCTGGGCCAGCAGGGCGGACACCATCTCCGCCGCCCGGGGGACAGAGGCTTCTTCGTTGCAGGAAGGGAGGATCACCGACAACAGCCCCTGTCTCTTCTCATCGTCCATTGGTTCTATCTCCTGTTCTCATAGGCAATCTCAAAGTCTGACTTGGGGGTGTACTCCTCCTGGAGCTTCACCACCACCCGGCCGTTCAGCAGTGCCACGCTGCCCTGGGCGGGGTAGAGGGGCATAGCCTGGAACTCCGGCGTTCCGGCGATGGAAATCATGGTCTCCTCCTCCGGCTCCTCCACCGGGATATTGAGCCAGTCCCGCAGATAGTAGTAAATGTGCTTGTTCAGGGTGAGCACCGTGCCCGAGGGGACGCTGTAGTGGTCCACCTGGGCGAAGCTCTCTACATAGCCCGCCAGCTGCTCCATGGGGACGGCGCCGATGATGGCCGCCTCACTGGGGGTGATGGTCATA
>JAAWLY010000108.1 GCA_022798155.1 Lawsonibacter sp.
GAGGTGCTGGAGCAGCCCATCACCCAGACCCTGGAGATCAACTACATGCCCTACGCCATGTCGGTGATTATCTCCCGGGCCATCCCGGAGATCGACGGCTTTAAGCCCTCCCACCGCAAGCTGCTGTACACCATGTACACCATGAAGCTGCTGGGGGGCGGACGGACCAAGTCGGCCAACATCGTGGGCCAGACCATGAAGCTCAACCCCCACGGCGACGCCGCCATCTACGACACCATGGTCCGCCTCTCCCGGGGCTACGGAGCTTTGCTCCACCCCCTGGTGGATTCCAAGGGCAACTTCGGCAAGGTGTACTCCCGGGACATGGCCTGGGCGGCCAGCCGCTACACCGAGGCCCGGCTGGACCCCATCTGCAACGAGCTGTTTCGGGATATCGACCAGGACACAGTGGACTTTGTGGATAACTACGACGGCAAGATGAAGGAGCCCACCCTGCTGCCCACCACCTTTCCCAACGTGCTGGTCAGCGCCAACAAGGGCATCGCTGTGGGCATGGCCAGCGATTTGTGCGGCTTTAACCTGGGGGAGGTGTGCGACACCACCATCGCCTTTTTGAAGGACCCGGACCACGACATTATGTCTACCCTAAAGGCCCCCGATCTGCCCACCGGCGGCGAGCTGCTCTACGACGCGGCTGCCCTGGCGGACATCTACCGCACCGGCCGGGGCTCCTTCAAGGTGCGCTCCCGGTGGCGCTACGTGAAGGAGGAAAACCTGATCGAGGTGTATGAGATTCCCTACTCCACCACCTCCGAGGCCATTTTGGACAAGGTGACCGAGCTGATCAAGCTGGGCAAGCTGAAGGAAATCGCCGACATGCGGGACGAGACCGACCTGTCCGGTTTGAAGCTGACCATCGACCTGAAGCGGGGCACCGATCCGGAAAAGCTGATGGCCAAGCTGTTCAAAATGACCCCTCTGATGGACAGCCAGTCCTGCAACTTCAACATCCTCATCGCCGGCTTCCCCAAGGTACTGGGGGTGCGGGAAATCCTGGAGGAGTGGACCGCCTGGCGGATGGAATCGGTGCGCCGGCGGGTGTACTTCTCCATGAGCAAGAAGAAGGAGAAGCTGCATCTGCTCAAGGGCCTGCGGCGGATTTTGCTGGATATCGACCGGGCCATCCAGATTATCCGGGACACCGAGGAGGACGCCGAGGTCATCCCCAATCTGATGATCGGTTTTGGCATCGACCAGGTCCAGGCGGAGTATGTGGCTGACATCCGGCTGCGCAATATCAACAAAGAGTACATCCTCAAGCGGACCCAAGAGGTAGACGCGCTGGAAGATGAGATCGCCGACCTGGAGGACATTGTCAACTCCCCCAAACGGGTCCAGAAGATCATTGTGGACGAGCTGACCGAGGTAAAGAAGAAGTATGCCGTTCCCCGGCGGACCCAGATTGTCTACGACCACATGGACGAGCCCGTCATGGCGGTGGAGGATGAAACCCCGGACTACCCCGTCCACCTGTTCTTTTCCCGGGAGGGCTATCTGAAAAAGATTACCCCCCAGTCCCTGCGCATGGCCAGCGAGCAGAAGTACAAGGAGGGGGACGGCCCCTATCTGCAATGGGAGGCCACGAATAAGGACGAGCTGCTGGTGTTCACTGACAAGCAGCAGTGCTACAAGACCCGCCTTTCTGACTTTGACGACACCAAGGCCAGCACCCTGGGGGACTACCTGCCCTCTAAGCTGGCCATGGACCCGGAGGAAAAGGCCGTCTGGGCCTGCATCTCTGGGGACTACTCGGGCCATGTGCTGTTTTTCTTTGAAAACGGCAAGGCCGCCCGGGTGGAGCTGAGTGCCTATCAAACCCAGACCCGCCGAAAGAAGCTCACCGGGGCCTACTCGGACAAATCCCCCCTGGTCACCGCTTTTTTGCTGAAAGAGGACTTCGAGGCGGCGGTGATTTCCACCGAAGGCCGATGCCTGGTGTTCCACACCGCCAGCCTCACCCCCAAGACCACCCGGAACACCCAGGGGGTCAACGTGATGACCCTAAAGCCCAAGTACAAGGTGGAGAAGGTCCTGCCCTTGGACCGCACCCACATCCAAAACGCCGCCCGCTACCGGGCCCGCTCCCTGCCCGTCGCCGGCGCCCTGCTCAAGGAGGAGGACCGGGGGGAGGAGCAGATGACGTTGCTGTAACGAAACCGGCGCTGCATTACGAAATTCAGGAGGACCCATATGACCCCAACTTCCCTCTCCCGCATAGCGCGGGACTACCTCTGG
Source organism: Lawsonibacter sp. (assembly GCA_022798155.1). Lineage (GTDB taxonomy): Bacteria > Bacillota > Clostridia > Oscillospirales > Oscillospiraceae > Lawsonibacter. The sequence continues at coordinate 2,257 of JAAWLY010000108.1, forward strand.
ATTGTGTTGGGTTCGATCCTCTACTCAGTCAGCTTTGACTGGTTCTATGTTCCCAACCAGATCGGCTTTGGCGGGCTTACCGCCCTGGGCATGATTGCCAACCACATCTCTCCCGCCGTCCCCATCGGCACGGTGGTGCTGGTACTGAACATCCCTATTTTTATCCTGGGTTGGAAGTTTCTGGGCGGGCACACCCTGGTGTCCTCCCTCTTCGCCATGGCGGCAACCTCGGTGCTGGTGGACCTGATCGCCGCCGTCTGCACCTTCCCCTCTATGGACCCCATGCTGGCCGCCATCTTCGGCGGAGTTTCCCTGGGAGCCTCTCTGGGCATGATCTTCTCCAAGGGGGCCACCACCGGGGGCACCGACCTGATCGCCCGGCTGCTCAAGCTGCCCTTGGCCTGGCTGCCTGTGGGCAAGCTGCTGATGGCGGTGGACCTTCTTATGCTGCTGGCCGTCTCCATCGCTTTTCGCAGCATGAACAGCGCTATGTACGGCATCATCTCCCTGTATATCTCCACCCTGGTGATGGACGGCGTGCTCTACGGCCTGGACCAGTCCAAGGTGGCCTACATTGTCACCTCCAACCCAAGGCCCATCACCGAGGAGATTGACAGACAGCTGGAGCGGGGGGTGACCTACCTCCACGGGGAGGGCAGCTTTTCAGGGGAGCAGAAGCTGGTACTCATGTGCGCCTTTAAGCAGAAACAGATCGTCCCCCTGAAAGCCCTGGTCCACGAGCTGGACCCCAATGCCTTCCTAATCGTCTGTGACGCCCACGAGGTGTTGGGCCAGGGCTTTAGAAGATATCGAAAGAACGATCTGTAAAAAGACTCCATCCGTCAGCGCTTTAGCCGCCCCTCTCCGCAGGGGAGGACAACAAAAAAGGAGTGTTTTCTATGACAGACTGGACCAAGTTGACCAAAAATCTGGAAGCGCGGGGCTTTACCCCCAAGGTCTTTGCCGCCAAGGAGGAGGCGGTCGGCTATCTGGACAGCCAGATTGACGGCGTCAGCGTCTCCTTCGGCGGCTCTATGACGGTGCAGGAGATGGGGCTCTATCCCCGGCTGGCCGCCCATAACCAGGCGCTGTGGCACTGGAACAAAGACGCTTTGACAGATGCCGCTGCCACTGACGTGTACATCTGTTCCGTCAACGGCCTGGCCGAGACGGGGGAGCTGATTAACATCGACGGCGTGGGCAACCGGGTGGCCTCCACCATCTTCGGCCACAAGCGGGTCTATTTTGTGGTGGGCCGGAACAAGATTGCCCCCGACTACGACGCCGCCCTGTGGCGGGCCCGGAACATCGCCGCCCCCAAAAATTGCCAGCGGCTGGGCCTCAAGACCCCCTGCGCCGTCAAGGCCGACAAGTGCTACAACTGCTCCAGCCCCCAACGCAGCTGTCGGGCGCTGGTGGTGCTGTGGGAGAAACCCCGGAATGTAGAGACCATGGAAGTGATCCTTGTGGATGAGGAGCTGGGCTACTGATGGCGATTTGCGGGCGGCGGTCTCTGCTGGCCGCCATGCTGGCCCTGTCGCTGGTACTGACGGGCTGCTCCGCCCTGCTGGAGCGGGACTACTCCTCCGTCACTCCCCATAACGCCGCCCCCACCACCGAGGGGGACCCCTCCATCCTCCGGGCTGACAGCTATCAGGAGCTGGTCAACGCCCTGATCTATTTTATCAGCGGCGGGATGGAGGAGGGAAACGTCCGGCTGTATACCGACGCGGAAAATGTGGAGCCTTTCCTGTCTGATGCCTGTCTGGAGGTGGTGCAGGAGGACCCCTTGGGTGCTTACTGCGTGGAGTTTATCAAATACACCGTGGACCCGGTGGTAACTTACTCTGAGGCCCATCTGAGTATCACCTACCGCCGCACCCGGGAGCAGGTGGCCGCGATTGTCCAGGCCACCGGTACAGCCGCCATCCGCAGCGAGCTGGGGACCGCCCTCACCAGCTTTGCCCCGGAGCGCACCTTGCGCATCAGCTATTTTGAGGAGGACGAGGCCTTTATCCAGGATCTGGCCCGTCAGGCCTATTACGACGCCCCGGCCTGTGCCCTGGGGATGCCGGAGGTGGCTGTGTCCATCTACCCCAACAGCGGCCGGCAGCGCATTGTGGAAATTTTGCTGACCTACCCCCTGGAACCCGACCAGCTGGAGGCGCGGCGGCAGGAACTGTCCCAGGGCCTGGAGGAGCTGGCCCTGGAGCTGACGGGGTTGTCCGGACAGTTTCAGGCGCAGTCCGCCGCCCGGGAGCTGATGATGGGGCGGAGCTTTGACCCCCAGGGAGGGAATACCGCCTACGATCTCTTTCACGACGGGCGGGCCGACAGCGAGGGGCTTGCCCTGGCCTATGCCGCAGTGTGTCAGCAGGTGGGGCTGTCCTGCCAGGTGGCCAGGGGAGAGCTGGCGGGGGAGCCTCATTTCTGGAACGTGGTGCAGACGGAGGCCGGCTGGCGGCACCTGGATCTGTCCGAAGAGGCGGAGGAGGGCGTTTCGCTGTATACCGACGCCGAGCTGCTGGAGCTGGGCCGCTTCTGGGAGGAAGGGACCCTGCCCGCCTGCGGCTAGGGCTCGTTTGAAAAATGCCAAAACGCCCATACGACGGGGCTCTCGACCCCCTGCTTCTCCAATTTTTCTTGCAATACATCCAGTATTCCTGCGAAAAATTGTGTTTGCCTGACGGCGAAATCCCTCGTTTGTTGAGCATGTTTCCATATTTCAAACAGCGCCTAGATTGCCAATTTTTGGACGGATTTCGTCTCCGGCCGCAGCCGGACAGACGAAAAAACCAGCGGAAATAATTTGGATAATCGGCCAAAATCCCCGCGGCGGAGAATCTTTTTCAGGTCTCCTCCGCGCCGTGCTTTGCCTTCGGGCGGGCGGCGTCCCCCCTTTTTCAGCGGGAGTAATTCTTACCATTGTGTTACAGCCCTTGTCAGTGCAGAAAATTTTAGATATAATCAATATGAGAATTCTCAGCCCCTTCAGAAAGGAGCTTGCTTATGAAACTGTACAGACGAGCTCTGGCTGCCCTGCTGATTGCTGCGGCCGCCGCCGCATCCTCTCTGACCTGGGGGCTGGCCGCCCCCGAGTCCGATCCCTTTGCCGAGTTCCGGATCGACGCCTCTGGCCGGGATGTGGTGGAGCGGGAGATTTCTGTGGATATCTACCGCCGGGAGGGCGAGCAGTTCCAGCTGGACGCCAGCCGTCAGTACTCCTGCAGGCTGAACCGCGTCACCCGGGACGCCAGCTTCTTTATCCAGACCAACCAGGATGGCGTGTGGGTGACGGTGGACTATCTCACCGATGTGGATGGCGACGGCACCTTTGAGCTCCTGGTGGATGACGGGGCGCCTGTTTGGGACGTGATGGACGCCCAGGGCGGCCTGACCCGGCAGCAGGAGGGAGCGGGGGCCGGCCTGGACGAGGGACAGACCGGTATCCTCTCCTGCGAGTTGCTGCTTGCCCGCAGCCAGCGGGTAAGCCAGGACCGCGCGTCCGGCGGCGCCGCTGCGCTGGACATCAGCCCGAGTGTCCCGGCCCCCCAGCGCTTCCCCCTGTGTATGGTTCAGCTCCACCACAGCCAGGCTGACGGGGGGCAGGATACGACCCAGACCTATTACCTCCAGCTGTGTGGAAAGGTGCTTGTCCCCACCGATGTCTCCCCCTCCGACTGGTACTATGACGCGGTGGAGTACGCCCTGGAGCAGGGATATTTTGCCGGCTCGGACGCGGGACTGTTTCTTCCGGATGAACAGCTTACCCGGGCCCAGCTGGCCCAGGTGCTGTGGACCATGGACGGCTGCCAGCAGGCCCCGGCGGCCCGGTTCTTTGATGTGGCCTTCTCAGATTGGTACTATCAGGCTGTGGCCTGGTGTAAAAAAGAGGAAATCATTGCCGGATATACTTCCTACCTCTTCGCGCCCGGCGACTTTTTAACGCGGGAGCAAATGCTTACGGTCCTCCACCGCTATGCCCAGCGGGCCGGATCCAATATGCGGGCCAGCGTCAATCTGTCCGCCTTCTCCGACTGGGATGAGGTTTCCTCCTGGGCCGTGGAGAGTATGCGGTGGGCCCTGACCCACAAACTGATTTCAGATCAGGACGGCGCGCTCTGCCCCGGCCAAAATGTATCCCGGGCGGAACTGGCCGCTGTTCTGTACGCCTATGAGCTGAACCTGAGCCTGTACCGCTGACCGATTCCCCAAACAGCGTCTGACGAGCCGACCGGCCGTCAGACGCTGTTTTTTTCGTCCCGGTTTAATCGCTGGAATATTTGTCCAGACTATCCATAGAATAGAAGCAGAATCCGGTTGAGCGACAAAATGAAGAGAGGAGAGCCATTATGGCACAGTCTGTCCGCAAGCCCGCCCTCCGGCGGGGCGACCCCGCACGGGAGGAGGAGCGCCGGGAACTGATGAGTTCCTTGTCACACACCCGTACCCTCATCAATCAGGCCTATGGGGGCTTCAACACTGCCAGCGACGCCGATCTTATTGAGTCCTACGTCTTTGAGATTAATGCACTTCAGGCCCGGTACAACTACTTGCTGCGCCGGGTGAAGGAGCTGGAGGAGCTCACATGAGCCCAATGCCTGGATATATGGCCTGGTGCCTAGCCGGACTGCTGCTGTGCGCCGCGTTGCTTCTGCTGCGCCGCTCAGTGGTCCGGCTGCTGCGGCTGGTTCTGCGCTCGTCAGTAGGACTGGCGGCGCTGGCCCTTTTTTCCCAGGTGGGCGGGCTGTTGGGAATTAAATTGGGAGTCAACCTGGTCAACGCCCTGGTGCTGGGACTGCTGGGGGTCCCCGGTTTCGGGCTGCTGCTTATGATTCAGTGGGTACTGAGATAGCCCCATTACATAGCGGCAGGCTTCTTTTTGAAACAATCAATATTTTTGTCGCTTAGCTCTTGACAAAATTGGCTGTGGATGGTAAGATAACTAACGTCTCTGATTGGAGAGCAATTCGGAGAGATGTCCGAGTGGTTTAAGGAGCTGGTCTTGAAAACCAGTGACTCGCAAGAGCCGTGGGTTCGAATCCCACTCTCTCCGCCACTTTTCTCTCCAGATCAATAAGCATTTTACTTGCAGCCATGCAGAAGTACCCAAGTGGCTATAAGGGGCTCCCCTGCTAAGGGAGTAGGCGGGTAAAACCGTGCGGGGGTTCGAATCCCCCCT
>JAAWLY010000109.1 GCA_022798155.1 Lawsonibacter sp.
AAACGCCCTCTGTTTATTTATACTCTACCATATTGCGGCGTTTATTTCAACTATAATGTTCGTTAATTTTTTGAGAAATGAGATACATATGTGGACAGGTCAGGTTGAAGGGAACGGGATAGGTCAGCCGTCCGCCGTCCCCGTCGGGGATATCGGCCACAACCCGGTGCTGATAGTCCCGCCACTGGGTAAACCGGGACAGCCAGTCAAAGACCTTTTTGTCGTTGGTATGGAAAATGTGGGGGCCGTACTGGTGGATCAGCACCCCTGTTGTGGATATGCAGTCGTAGGCGTTGCCGCCGATGTGGTCCCGGCGCTCCAGCACCAGCACCTTCTTTCCTTTTTCCGCCAGGGCCCGGGCGGACACCGCGCCGGCGAAGCCGGCCCCCGCCACCCAGACATCATACTGTTTGTTCAATGTTATACCCATCCTTCCTTCAGGGAAATTTTTCTATCCGGTATTATAGCACATTTTCCCGGGAAAACAACTTAAAATTCCTTTAAGGATCGGGCTTTGGCTTTCTCCCACAGCAAAAGGACCGCCCCCAGGGACGGTCCTTCGTGATTGTGCGCTCACTTTAGGGTTTCGTACATTTTCAGGGAGATCAGCAGGGCCTGCTCGATGCTGGCGCTGCCCTTGGGGTCGAAGCGGTTATTGCCTACGCCGGTGACAACCCCTTTGCCGTTCATAAAGGCCACGGCGCTCTTGGCCCAGGAGGCCACGGAGCCGTTGTCAGCAAAAGCGGTGGCCTCCACAGCGGGGACCGAGCCACCCAGCCTGGTGTATACGGCGGAGAGCATCACCGCCGCCTGTTCCCGGGTAATCAGGGCCTCTGGGGAGAATTTGCCGCCCCCCACGCCGCTGACAAAGCCCATATCCGCCGCCTGGAGAACCACAGGGTCGTTGGTGTCGATAAAAGCGTTCTCGCCGGTAGTCTCCGCCTTCCGGCCACTCATGGCCTCATACAGCTTTACCGTTACGGCGGCAAACTGGGCCCGGGTGATGTTCATACGGTAGTCGCCGCCCAGGCCGGCGGGGGCCAGGCCGGTCTCCACCGCCACAGTGGTCCGGGCCTTGGCCCAGTTGCTCGACAGGGCGCCGTTGGGCAGGGTGCCCGGGCCGGGGCCGTCCTCGTCGCAGTGAATAACGGCGTCCATGGCAAACCGGTTGCCCGCGCCGATGTTGTCGATGTTGATGGCGTTCCACTGGTCCCGGCTGCCGCCGAAGTAGACATTCATCAGCTTGGGGCAATCCCGGAAAGCGTCGGCCTCGATGCTGGTAACGGTGGCAGGGATCTCTACGCTGGCCAGATTGGTGCAGTGGGCGAAGGAGTTGCGCTCGATAATGGTAACGCCGGTGGGGATGGCCACGCTGGTCAGTCCGGTGCAGTAGGAGAAGGCCCCGGGCCAGATCTGGGTGACGGTGGAGGGCATGTCGATACTGGTCAGGCTGGCGCAGTTGTAGAAGGTCTCAAAGCCGATCTCCGCCACGCCGTAAGGGATGTTGACCTTGTTCAGGCTGGTGCAGTTCCAGAACGCCCGCCGGCGGATACCGGTGACGCTGGAGGGAATGACTACACTGGTCAGGGTATTGCGGTTAAGAAAAGCGTCCTCGCCAATGCTGACCACGCCGTCTGGAATGGTCACGTCGTTCTCCCAGCCGTAGTAGCCCCGCAGGACGCCGTCGTGAATATCAAAGTCGCCGGCGGTAACCGCGCCCGCAGCCGGCAGCAGGCCCAGGCACAGAACCAGCGCCAGCAGGAGGGATAAGGTCTTTTTCATATTTTTTCTCCTCTCTCTATCGGGGTTTGTCCGGATAGATCCCCAGAAGCCCCCACACTAGATAGTTTCACTATACCATGTTCCAATAAATTACACAAGATAATTTTTGGAAGGGGCTTGACAAACCCTCTCATATGTATTATTGTATTAATCACATAATACAACAATACAAGGAGGGAGCCCCATGGAGTGGAAGCTGGACGACGGCCGGCCCATCTGGCCCCAGCTTAGCCAGCAGCTGGCCCGGCGCATCCTGGCCGGGGTCTATCCGCCAGGGAGCCGGCTGCCCGCGGTGCGGGAGCTGGCGGCGGAGGCGGGGGTGAACCCCAACACCATGCAGCGGGCCCTGGCCCAGCTGGAACAGGAGGGCCTGGCCAAGGCCGACCGCACCGCCGGGCGGCTGGTGACCCAAGACAGACAGATTTTAGAGTCTGTCCGCCTGCGGGAGGCCCAGGCAGTGATACAGGGATACTTTGAGGCCATGTCCGCCCTGGGCTATTCCCGTGAGCGGGCGGTGGAACTGTTGAAGGAGGAATTTCAGTGAGTGATTTTTTAATCGAGTGCCGGGGGCTGTACAAATCCTACGGCCTGCGTCCCGCTTTGTGTGGGGTGGACCTGGAGGTGGGGCCGGGGCGGATCGTGGGGCTGCTGGGGCCCAACGGCAGCGGCAAGACCACCTTGATCAAGCTGCTGTGTGGCCTGCTCCAGCCCACCACCGGCTGGCTGGCGGTGGACGGCTCCGCCGTGGGGCCCTACACCAAGTCGGTGGTCAGCTACCTGCCCGACCGGATGTACTTCGCCGACTGGATGAAGGCTACCGACCTGTTCGACCTGTTTCGGGACTTCTACGCCGACTTCGACTACGAAAAGGCCATCGCCATGTGCCGCTCCCTGGGGGTGGAGCCAGGGGACCGGCTGAAGTCTATGTCCAAGGGCACCAAGGAGAAGGTGCAGCTGGTGCTGGCCATGTCCCGGCGGGCCAAACTCTACCTGCTGGACGAGCCCATTGCCGGGGTGGACCCGGCGGCCCGGGACTTCATCCTGCGCACCATCTTGACCAACTACAACGAGGAGGGCACTGTCCTCATCTCCACCCACCTGATTTCCGACGTGGAGAAGGTGCTGGACGAGGCCATTTTCCTGAAACAGGGCAAAATCATGCTCCACGAGACGGTGGACACCATTCGGGAGAAGGAAGGCAAGAGCGTGGACGCCCTCTTCCGAGAGATTTTCCGGGCGGAGCCCATGTGGGAAGGAGGGAAAAGCAATGCTGTTTAAGCTGTTAAAATACGACTTCCGGGCCATGTGGAAACAGTTTTCCCTTGTGTGGGGAGCTGCCCTGGCGCTGGCCCTGGTGAACCGGTTTAGTATTTTTTGGGATGTGGACGACCACGCTATCGGCCTTAGCGATACCGCCGTCTCGGGCATTACGATTTTCGCCTTTATGGCCGTTCTGATTGCCATGTTCGTCATCGCAATTGGATTTGTCGTCAACCGCTTCTCCAAGGGGCTGCTGGGGAACGAGGGCTATCTGATGCACACGCTCCCCGTCCGGCCCTGGCAGCTGGTAATCTCCAAGCTGATCTGCGGCGCGGTCACCTGGGTAGGCTGCGGGGTGGTGGCGATGCTCTCCCCTGTCTTTATGCTTCCCCTGAATCTCCCCGACCTGCTCCAGTTCCCCTTCTGGTCCGACATTTTCCGGGGGATCATGAAGCACCCCGGCACGCTGGCCCTGATGGCGGAGTTCTGCCTGGTAATCCTCTCTTTTATCGTGCTGCTCATTGCGTCCATGTACCTGGCTATGGCCATCGGCCACCTGTTCTCCCGGCACCGCCGGCTTGTCAGCGTGGCGGCCTTTATCGGGCTGTATATCTTCATTGCCAATCTGTACGGCCGGGTGTTCTCCGTCCGGGTTGTCCAGTCCCTGATGAACGCGGCCACCGTCAACGCCTACGGCTCCATGCTCGCCGCCAGCGCCATCATGCTTATCACCGCCGCCGCCTTCCTGGCCGTGGTATGCTGGATTCTGGAGCACAAGCTAAATCTGGAATGACACGCAAACAGCCCCGCCAGGCTTCTGCCGGCGGGGCTGCGCTCTTAAACTAACACAGGAAAAGTTTCGGGCCACCCTTTTCAAAGGGCGGTGGGTCCAGGGCAAAGCCCTCGGCGTCACCGCACAGCCTCCTCCGCGGCGGACTCCGCCTCGCTTCCACGGCCTGAGGCCTTGGCCAGCTCACAGATGGGGATGGGGGCCGCGGCCAAGACCAGCACGGTAACCCACTGCGGTACGCTCATGGGGACCACGGAGAACACCCCCTGGAGGGGCGGGATCAGCAGCACGGACAGCTGCATGGCCATCCCTGCCAGAAAGGCCTGGTTCATGGCCGGATTGGACAGCACCCCCTGGGCGAAGAGGGAGCGGTCCTCGCTGCGGACGTTGAAGGCGTGGAACAGCTGGCACAGGGTGAGGGTGGCAAAGGCCATGGTGTTGGCGGTGGCCCCCTCCATTCCCGGGGCGGCCAGCCGGGTAAAGCCCAAAAAATAGGCCGCCAGGGTCAGCGCACCCACCATCAGCCCCTGCCAAGCCAGGCGGAGGGAAAATTCCCGATCGAAAAGCCCGGCGGAGGCGTCTCGGGGCTCCTCTTCCATCGCCCCCTCCTCCACTGGCTCCACCCCCAGGGCCAGGGCGGGCAGGGAATCGGTGACCAGGTTGAGCCACAGCAGCTGCACCGGCACCAGAGGCATCTGTCCAAAGCCCAACAAAGTGGCTGCAAAGATGGTGAAAATTTCCCCAATGTTGCAGGAGAGCAGGTAGTGGATTGCCTTGCGGATGTTGGAGTAAATCCCCCGCCCCTCCTCGATGGCGGAGACGATGGTGGAAAAGTTGTCGTCGGTGAGGATCATGTCCGCCGCGCCTTTGGCCACGTCGGTGCCCGTCTTCCCCATGGCGCAGCCGATGTCGGCGGCCTTCAGGGCGGGGGCGTCGTTGACCCCGTCCCCCGTCATAGCCACCACTTTCCCCCGCTTCTGCCAAGCCTGGACAATGCGCATCTTGTGCTCCGGAGACACCCGGGCAAAGACGGCGAACTTTTCAATGTCCTCCTCCAGCAGCTCCTGGGGCATAAAGTCCAGCTCCGCGCCCGTCACTGTCCAATCCCCTGGGCGGGCGATGTCCAGCTCTCTGGCTACCGCCAGGGCGGTGGCCCGGTGGTCGCCAGTGATCATCACCGGCCGCACCCCCGCCAGGTGGCACTTGGCCACCGCCGCCTTTACCTCGGGCCGGGGCGGGTCCATCAGGCCGAACAGCCCCAGAAAGGTCAGGCCGCTCTCAATGGCACGGGGCTCCAGCTCCCGGGGCAGGCCGTCCAGCTCTCTCCGGGCCACGGCGATCACCCGCAGGGCTTTTCCCGCCATCTCCTCGTTGGCGGCCAGAATCCTGGCCCGGTCCCCCTGGGTGATGGGCCCTCTGGGGGTGGCGGAGCACCGCTCCAGCAGCACGTCAGGGGCCCCTTTCACAAAGGCAGCCCAGCTCCCGTCCTCCTGGCTGTGGATGGTGGACATCAGCTTCCGCCCTGAATCGAAGGGCAGGTCGGCCACCCGTGGGAACCGCTCCAGCTCCCGGTTCTGGTCCACCCCGTCCTGGGCGGCGGCTACCACCAGCGCCCCCTCGGTGGGATCGCCGGAGGCGGTGGGGGCCCCGGCCTTCCACTCCAGCCGGGCGTCGCAGCACAGACACCCCACCAGCATGGCGTCCCGCCGCCGGGCCCCGGGGGTAAGCCACACCTGCTGCACGGTCATCTTGTTCCGGGTGAGGGTGCCCGTCTTATCAGAGCAGATTACCCCGGCGCAGCCCAGAGTCTCCACCGCGGGCAGCTTTTTCACAATGGCGTTCCGTCCCGCCAGCCGCTGGATGCCCAGGGCCAGCACAATGGTGACAATGGCGGGCAGGCCCTCCGGAATGGCGGCCACCGCCAGAGAGACGGCGGTGAGGAACATGTCTAAAATTCCCTTCCCCTGGAACAACCCCACCCCGAACATCACCGCGCACACCGCCATGCACAGGAAAGACAGGGATTTGGATATCTCCGCCATCCGCTTTTGCAGAGGGGTCTCCCCCTGGCCCCCCTCCAACAGCAGTCCGGCAATCTGGCCCATCTGGGTGTTCATGCCGGTGGCTGTTACCAGGGCCGTTCCCCGTCCGGCGGTAATCAGAGTACCTGAAATCAGCATATTCAACCGGTCTCCCAGGGAGGTGTCCGGGGGGAGGGCATCCACCGCCTGTTTTTCCACCGGCACCGACTCCCCCGTCATGGACGATTCGTCGGCCTGGAGGCGGCTGCACTCCAAAATCCGAGCGTCAGCGGGGACCTGATCCCCCGCCTCCAACAAAATCACGTCTCCGGGCACTAGGGCGGCAGCGGCCACCCGCCGCCGGTTCCCATCCCGCAGCACGCTGGCCTGGGGGGCGGACATCCGCCTCAACTCCTCCAGGGCCTGCTGGGCGTGGTCCTCCTGGGTGATGGAGATAACCCCGTTTACCACCACAATCACCAGGATAATCACTCCGTCCAGCCAGTCCTCCCCGCCGCTGGCCGCCAGGGACAGCCCCGCCGCCGCCAGCAGCACCAGAATCATGGGGTCCTTGAGCTGGCCCAGAATCCGGACAAGGAGGCCGGGGGGCGGCTGCTGGGCCAGCTGGTTGGGCCCCACCCGCTCTAAACGCTGGGCCGCCTCCCGCTGGGTCAGGCCCTGGGGGCGGCCCTCCACCTCCTGCATCACCTGGGCCAACCGCATACTGTGCCACTCGCCCATACCGTCACTCTCCCTTCCAATTTCTACCAGTATAAGCCGGGGCTTGTCCGGTTTTCAGGCGAAATCGGTCGAGAGAGAAAAAGAATCCGCCCGGCGCAGATTTTACGCCGGGCGGTCGTTAAACTGATATTCTTTACACCTCGATGGCGGGCACCACCTTGGCGCACCGGGGGCAGAGGGTGGGGTGTTTGGCGTCGCTGCCCACGGTGGGCAGGACCTTCCAGCACCGCTCGCACTTCTGGCCCTGGGCGGGCTCTACGTTGGCAACGGTGAGGTTAACCATCTCCGTCTCAACCTGAGAAACGATGAGGATGTCGGCCAGCTCCTCCTGATCCATTTCGGCAAAGAAAGCGTCCTCTTTCCGAAGGCCCAAGATAACCTTGGCTTCCAGGCTCTTGCCGATCTTCTTCTCGTTCCGGGCTTTCTCCAGCTCGGCGTTGACCACGTCCCGGAGCTGAATGATTTCCTCCCAACGCTCCATGGCCGCGTCGTCCAGGGCGTACTCGGCAAAGGGCTGGTTCATCTCGTTGAGGAGCACGTTGCGGGGGTCGTCGCCCTCCCGGTGGGGCATGGCCAGCCAGATCTCATCGCAGGTGAAGGCCAGGATGGGGGCGAAGAGCTTGGTGATGGTGTCCAGGATGAGCCACAGGGCGGTCTGGGCGGAGCGGCGGAGGAGCCCGTCCTTCTCCTCGCAGTACAGCCGGTCCTTGATGATGTCCAGATAGAAGGAGGACAGCTCCACCACGCAGAAGTCGTTGATGGCGTGGGACACCACGTGGTACTC
>JAAWLY010000110.1 GCA_022798155.1 Lawsonibacter sp.
GGCGAGGAAAACGGGGATCCCACCTGGAGCGGGACCCCCGTTTTTAGGGCTATTAAAAACTTTTTATAATTTTTTGTAATTTAGTCTTGACATTTTGCAGAACCCCTGCCATTTCTGGCGAGCCGTCTGCCTCGCTTGGGATAATGGCACATTGTTGCCCGGCGCCGAGCTGCTCCGAAGTGCCTGCCGAAGACTGGGACAGCTCGGGGAGGGCTGTCCAACGGCACAGGAGGCCCCGGTCCGGAGGCCTCCTGTGCCGCTTTATCATCTTGATGGGCCTTTATTTGTTTTTGTTCTTTTTGCGGGTCTGCGCCAGCACGGCAAAGCCGCACAGCGAGGCGGCGGCCAAAGCCGTCCACAGCTCAAGCCTGCTCTCATCTCCGGTCCTCGGAACATCCTCGTCCAGGACATAGATCCACTGATTGCTCTCAGGGTCCCACACTTTGATGTAGGTCTTGGGTACCCCGTCCTCCCAGATGGTGATCTCATTCGGGCTGTCGGGGTCATTGGGGTCGGGCAATTCGGTGGGATAGCCGGGATTGCCCGGGTCTTCCGGTGGATTCTCTGGATTCTCCGGGTCTTCCGGCGGATTCTCTGGATTCTCCGGGTCTTCCGGCGGACTCTCCGGCTTCTCTGGGTCTTTCGGTGGATTCTCTGGCTTCTCCGGGTCTTTCGGTGGATTCTCTGGCTTCTCCGGGTCTTTCGGTGGATTCTCTGGCTTCTCCGGCGGATTGTCCGGGTCCTCAGGATTTTTGGGGTCCTCCGGTTTTTCGGGAGGCTCCGGCTTCTCCGGGGGAGGCGTGGGGACATCCCCACGGACATAGCGCAGGATAATAATCTCATCATCTTGGGCGGTGGCGGCCACACCGGTCTTATAGGGCGCCACCCTGTAGGCTCCATCCGTGTCCTGGTCCAGATACCCGTAAACGGCGTCCTTATACACGTAGCCATAGGCGGCCGGCTCACCCTTGGGCTGGAATCTCGTCACCTTATCAACCTCGTTGGCATCGTGTCTGGACTCCAGTTTGGCGGAATAACTGGCAATCTCGCTCTTCCCCTCGAAGTCAAAGGTAAAGCCGTCGGAGTCCGTTAGAGTGCCGTTGAAGCCGTCCTCTTCCCCATCCTGGGACTGGGGAACTGCCTGCTGTCCCTCCAGGGTGAACTCGCCCTCGGGGGCCTCCTTCACCTCATCGAAGTCCTCCGCCTGCTCGTCTTTCTCCTGGTAGTAGTACTCGTGGACCACCTTGTAGCCGCCGGAGCGGTAGTAACGCAGAATGATGATCTGGTCGCCCTCCGCCGTGGCCTTAACGCTGGTCATGGTGTCGTCCTTCCGGTACTCCTTCCCTTCTCCGGTCACGCCCTCGCCCTGGTAGTCATCATTATTCTCGGAATCAACAATCCGTCCGTAGGCCGCGCCGTCATAGGTGTAAGGATATTCCACCTCCGAATTGATGGGCTTAAAGCGCAGCACCTTCTCCACACCGTCGGCGTCATAGGTCGTGTAGCGGTTTTCGTCGGTCAGCTGGCCGAAATTTTCAACCTGCAAGCCGCTGGTGCCTTCCCATTTATCGCCCTCGCTGGTGCGCTGGTAGTACACATGGATAACGTTGTACTTTCCCTCTTCCTTATCCTCCAGCTCTCGGTAGTAGCGCAGGATGATAATCTGAGCAACGCCGTCGTGGGCGCCGCCCACACTATGCTCAGACGCCATCGCGCACGTCAGATTGCTAAGGGGCACATAGGAATAATACCGGGTGCTCTTGTCGCCTTCCGCGTCGGTGGCGTTGCCGTACTTCCAGTTAGCGTCAGGGGGAAAATCCTCCGCGATCACATCCGTTTGGTCCCCTTCGGAGCCGCTGACCTCCGGGATATCGACATTCGGCTCTCCATCACCGGGGACACCGCCGTCTGGAGCACCGCCGTCCGGGACACCGCCGTCTGGAGCACCGCCGTCTGGAGCACCGCCGTCCGGGACACCGCCGTCTGGAGCACCGCCGTCCGGGACAGCTCCGTCCGGGACACCGCCGTCCGGAACACCGCCGTCTGGGACACCTCCGTCCGGAACACCTCCGTCCGGGACACCGCCGTCCGGGGCATCTCCGTCTGGAGCATCTCCGTCTGGGACATCGCCGTCCGGGGCAGCTCCGTCCGGGGCATCGTCGTCCGGGGCATCTCCGTCTGGGACATCGCCGTCCGGGGCTTCACCTCCCTGGCCGTCTCCCTTGTCTCCCGTATCCAGATTCAGCATACTCTTCACGTCCTTTGCGGTTTCGCCTGCCGCCCAGGAAACTACCTTGCCGTAGGCATCACTGAAGTGGGTATAGGTGTACTGACCATATACGTTCATCTGTGCAACGTCCTCGGAGTAATGCCCGTCGCTGTCATCATGGGTGCCGTCGCAGTTCTCGGTATACACCGGGGAGGCGCCCTCAAATGTATAGCTGCCGTCCTTCTCTTTCAGATAATACTCGTGGACCACATGGTAAGACCTCTGCACCGCGTTAAAATGGTTGGTGACGGTCACCTGCGCGCTTTTGATATAGTCCGAGATCAGGCTGCTGCTGTCGCTGTATTCCACATCAAAGCCCACAATCTGGTCGTCTACCGCCTGGATGGTATACTTCCCGGCGGGCAGCATGGAGCCCGTCGCCTCCGCCACAGTCGTTTTCTCCCCAGAGTGAAGCTTGATTGTACGGGTAAAATTCTCATCTCCATCCTTGGTGATCTTATAGGTATACTCCCGGCCATTGTCGTCTTCCCGCTTGCCCGGCCGTGTGATCTCCACCGTGCGCTCGCCCAGGGTTTCAATGCTGATGCTGCCCCCAGGGGTGGTGACCGACCTGTCGGTGTCCTCCAGCGTCACATGGAAGCCCATTGGAGACGGTTTCTCAATTTTCTCCGTGATGCGGTAGGTCGCGCCGTTCCCGCCCTTCAGGCCGCTGATCTTCACGCTCTCCCCGGCCTTGAGCATCACTGTCGAGCCATTCTCGCCGACAGGCACGGTGGTTGGGTTGCCATCCTTGTCAGTGACGGTGAAGCCGGTAATCGGCTTGCCATTGGAGTCGGTGATGGTGTAGTAGTACTTCACCTGGTCGGCGCGCGGTGCGTTATCCTCAGGCTTGCTGAGGATGAGATACCCGGGAAGATCAACGATTACCTTGTAGTCCTCGGAGTCCGCTACGGTTTCCGATGCTTCTGCAATTTTGTATTCTCTCCACCAAACTTTGACTTTTTTTACATTGTTATTTGATATCCCGGTAACCGAAAACCACAGCTTCCCATCATAAGACGGGTCGAGCTTCTTTGGTGAACTCAGTGTAGAAGAAGACGAACCCTTTCTCGAACTTTTTGCTGTATAGTTTCGATCAATCAGTGCAGTCTCTTTGTTTTTTACTCCCCAATTCACCTGATATATAACGTTTTCGCTTATTGTTTTACCTGCTCCATCATACAAAGGGCCAAATTTGTAAAGCTCCACATAATCCGCATCACTTACAGTAAAAGCACCATAGTTTCGCGCATCAGAATTATAAGTCAATGCGTTATTTACAACAAACCCACTTGTTGACTTGTTTTGCGCAAGCGTCGGCACGGTCACAGTATAGCCCTTGATTCCCTCGTAGGTCTCGGACACCTTGATGGTATAGGTGCCCTCGGGCAAATTATTCACTACGCCCGTTTTCCCGGACTGCACGTCGATATCTTTGGATTGATAGCCGCCGGCAGTGGCCCTCCCCGAAATATTATAGTGGTGGGTCAGCACAACGCCGTCCACCGGGTCGGGCGCTTGGACAGACACCTTGCTGCTGCTGTTGCCGTTGATGTGGAACTCGCCGGTCTTGCCCGCCGCGACGTTGAACTCACGGGATCCCACCAGCACGCTGAAGCCGTCGGCGGCGCGCAGCTTGGTGATGGTATACTCCCCTTGGGGCAGACCGTTGGCCAGCGTTACTGTCTGTCCGGCGGAAACGGTGACGGGCTGGAGGTTGAGCGCGTTGAATTTCGCGTCAAATTCCGCTTGCTTCTCCGGGTGGAGGGGCTTGCCTGTGAGCTTAAAGGTCACATCGGGCACATTCCCCGGCCGGGTGATTTTGATATAGCCGCCGTCCTTATTGATGTTGACCTTGGCCTCGGAGGCACTCACGTGCATAGAACTCACGTAATCGGTTTGGACCACGTTCCAGTCCACGCCGCCAACCTGGAACCCTTCGCCTGACGTCTGCTCGATCAAGCTGATCTTGAAGGCGCTGCCAAATTTTACGGTCGCGCTGCCCTCGCCTTTGATCTTGACATTCTCTTTGACGGACTGATACCCATCCCCACTTTTGACCTGCGCCTCGATCTGGAAGGTGTATTCCTGTTTTTCGGCTTCTGCCTTAGCCGCTTCGCTCAGGTTCTCAGAGAACTTCTTCACGATGGTCAGGGTATAGGAGTCTTCTGATCTCATCTGCCCGCCGGCGGCCAGTACCGCCGTGGCCAGCGCCAGCACGACTGTCAAAAAGAGAATACAGGCTCCAAATAGCCGTTTCTTATTTCTTTGGACTTTTTTGACTCTCATATTGCACTCCTCCTTTTGAAAGATCATTGTCTCCGCAGGAGACAATGCGCTGGAGTCTCCAGCGCCATCTATATCAAACACGCCAGCGCGTGGGTTTTATCCGCTGCTCAGGCGGCGGTTCACCTCCTGGGCGATCTCCCCCATCCGGTTTGTGAGATAGGGGCCCGGGCACTCGGTGTCGCTGCGGAACATGCTGTGCAGGGTGAGGTTTCCCGTCTCGTCCCCGGTGTAGCGCAGCTCCTGAATCCCGTTGCGCCGACAGATGTCTTCGCACAGGTCCAGCAGCCTCTCGTAGGCCGCGTCGCTTACATGCCAGTCGCCGCCGATTTCGTCGTTGGCCACCTCAATGGTCACCGCCTGGTCGTCGTTTTCCAAACTGCTGGAGGTCCAGGCCCGATCCCGCTCCTCCACATAGAGGGCCACCTGGCCGGCACTGTCGATGGCGTAGTTGGCGGAGGCCCGCCGGTCCCGCTGGCCGAAGGAGGCCCCCAGCTCCTCCAGGGTCAGGTCGCTGGCCATGTGGTGGATTGTCACCTTTTGGATTGCGTCCCCCCGGGGGAACGTGGCGTTGGGCGAGAGGTAGACATAATTGGTCAGCGGGCTGTTTCGCTCCACGACCTGCCTTTTCTCCTCCTGCGTCAGCGCCCGGCCCACCATGTCTGGCAAAGCGGTCCTGGCCGCGGCGCACAGCGCCAGCACCGCCGCCGCTGTGCCGCAAAAGCCGGCCAGCAGCAGCCACACCCGCCAAAACTCCGTCCTTTTCATCCCACCGCACCCCTAGCTCATAATTGCGCCAAAGCACAGGCCGCAGGCGAACAGCCCGGCCAGGAGCGCGAAGAGAAGCTTCACCGCCGCGCCGCCCAGTCTGTGGTCCCCCGCCCGGAATCCCCCCGCCGCCGCCAGCGCCAGCGCAGTGATTCCCAGGTAGAAAAAACTGGTATCCATCATATTGTGGACAAGGAAAGCGGCGGCCGCGGCCCGCCCCGGAGAGGGCCGCCGCAAAACCCGGAGGATGACCAGCACCAGCGCGGCCATGGCAATCCAGCCCATCTCTACCCCCACATGGAGCACCACGTTATGGATATGCCAGGTGTTGAAGTATGTACCGCCGTCGCTCAGGTCCAGCATCCGCCACTGGAAGGGCCCCACCCCCAGAAGGGGATTGACCGTGAGGTAGCGCAGGCCGCTGGCCATCATCTCCAGCCGCTCGGCAAAGGTGGCCGCGGCGCTGGGCCGCGCCACCACCGCTGCCGCCGCCACCAGCGTCCCCAGCCCTGCAATGAGCGCCGCCATCCGGGGCTTTGCCTCCAGAAATCGCTCATAACTGCGCCAGAGAGCTATCAGCACAGCCCCATAGGCCGCCGCAAACAGACAGCTCTGGGGGACGTCCGTCCAGGCTCCCGCCAGATAAATCAGCAGGCCCGTCCCCATTCCTAAAGTAGCCTTTGCCAAAAGCCGGCACCCGTATTGGAATGTAGCCCCCCAGCTTTGCGTCCTTTTTTTATCGGCCAGCATCACCAGGATGCCCGCCGCCATCGACACAAAACTGCCCATGGATAAGGTCAAGGCCGCCCCCATCAGCAGCAGCGGCTCCACAGGGGAGAGGGCTCCCCCCTCCTCTGCGCAGCACAGCAAGACAAACCAGCCCAGCACCAGAAAAATCCCCATGGCGTTTGGGTTGCCCAAAAGGCCGCTCATCCGCCCCGACCGGCCCTGAACCGCGGCCAGATACACAAACTGGCCGATTCCAAAGGCCCCGGCCGCGCCCGTCCAGAGGGCGCAGGCCCGCTTCAACATGTGCCGCTCGTCCTCCTCCAGGCAGGCCGCCAGCAGGTAAATCGCCAGAAAAATCCCGTGGGTCACCCCATAGCCGCTTACAATCTCTCCATGGGCGGCATAGGAGGAGGCCAGACAGGCCAAGTCATAGACCAGAAGGGGGAGCAAAATCCACAAATCCACCTGGGCGGCCTGCCGGGTGAACCCCGCCAGGCACAGCAGCAGGCCCAGCAGACACACTACGGTAAGATTGCCCACACCGACCAGCGACAGGACAAACAGCCCCACTGCTATGCAGACAACGGTATAGCAATCGACCAGGCCCATCAACCCCTGTTCGACGCGAAGGAACATGCTTCATCCCTCTTTCATCTGACTTGGAAGCAGGGCGCAAACCCTTGCGGGATAAACGTTTTCCCTTCCAACCCGTGTAGTTTGATTATAGCCGTTTCCAAATGGTCTGTCAAGGAAGTCTCTGGCAAAATGCGGGATTCGGCCCTGTACCCCCCTTCCCGCCCCTTGGCGAAGGTTCTGGCCGCCTCTGTGGACCGGCCGGGAAAACAATCTGCCCCCTGGCATTGCCGGAGGGCAGATTTGTCTATTCCTATAGCCGGTCCGATTACAGGCCGATTCCCGCCAGGACGGCCCCCAGCAGCTCCTCCCGGCCTGTCCCCTTCTCGGCGGAGAAGGGGATCAGCCGCTCCCCCTCCCCCAGCCCCAGGGTGTCCCGGATGGTCTGGAGATTGCCCTCGATCTCGCTTTTTTTCAGCTTATCCAGCTTGTTGGCCACGATAATCAGGGGACAGCCTGTGTCCCGGAACCACTGGAACATGGTGCAGTCGTCGGCGGTGGGCTTGTGGCGGGAATCCACAATCATCACC
>JAAWLY010000111.1 GCA_022798155.1 Lawsonibacter sp.
GGGCCACCGCCGTAAACGTGCCTGTGAGCTGGCTGGCCTGACCGCTCTGCCCGTCCTGGTCCGCAATCTGGACGATGATACCGCCACCATTTTGATGGTAGACAGCAACATCCAGCGGGAGAACATACTGCCCAGCGAGAGGGCGCAGGCGTACAAGATGAAGTTGTAGGCGTGATTTTCATCCAGTCACAATCAGCCACAAAAGGCCCCATATAACAACTGTAAGCCATTGGGTTTGTCCCATTCTATACCAGATGACAGAAAGCGAATGGAAAGGCCAAAGGGAAAAAATAAGGGAAAAATTCAAGGCCGGGGAGCAGTTCCCCCGGCTCTCTATGCCCGCCCGCTCTCCACCAGTAACCGCGCCGCCTCCAGGCATTCGGTGGGGCTTGCATCCTCCCGATCCATGATAGGTAAAAGGACTGTTCCCGACTCATTTGCCCTTTTTGCTCTCAGGAAGGGCATAGGGTATAATAACCCTATGCCCCTCCGGGTTGCGTGCTGGGCCCCCTGCATCGTGCTGAGTGTGGCGGACATACACCCGAAAAAAACGCCTGTATCCCCTGTTACCCACTATGGCCGCAAAGAGTAACAGTTGTAGACAGTGGGTTAGAGTGGGAAAAGGCGTTTTTTTTCATACCCTGTCTGCCACAGGCACAGAGAGACTTTCCAGTGTGGCGGACATACACCCGAAAAAAACGCCTGTATCCCCTGTTACCCCCATGCCCCAAAAGTAGGGACAGGCGTTTTAGAGGTAGTCCGCTGGGAACGAGTCGAAAAGTACCTCTCAGAGTTTGGCGTGCCCACTTGTGGGCATGACGATTACATCCCCGAAAACATCTTCTACCGCCTTGCCATGAAAGCCAAGAACGCTGTCGCAGAAGCGTTCCAGGCCAAGATTGCCGATTGGGGTTATAGGCGTTTTTTCATACGTTGCTGTGTGCTGGGCCCCCTGCATCGTGCTGAGTGTGGCGGAGATGCAGGGGGCCTTTTCCGTGCTCAATAGTCAACACAGATAGATCGAATCATGCGTTCCAGGTCGGCGGCGTCCATCCCGTACCCGCTCTGGTTCAGCTCATCCAGCAGCGCGGCCTTACCCTGCTCATCCAGCGCAGTAAGGTCGTTCGCTACATCAACCATGCTCTGACTGAGCGGGTCGAGCTCATCGTAAGGGGTTTTAAGCTGGCGCATCCTGACGGCTCTAAGCGCCTTCTCCAGGGCGTCAATACGGGCTTTCAGTAAAGACACATACACTCATTCCTTTCCTTCCCTCATTTCGTCCTCCAGTTCCTGGAGCTTGGAAATGATATCGTTTTGTTCTGTCATCTTCATACTGTATTCCAAAATACTGCGGGCCGCGCTGATTCTGAACTGCGGGTTTCCCCCGACGTCCTCCACGACTTCCCGCAGAGTAGACAGGGCGGGCGCTAAGGCCTGCTGGGCCTGCCGGGTGGCGTCCTCCACCAGACCGGCAAAGGCTTTCTTGTACTCCGCCTGAAATTCCGGGTCGGCCAGATAGCCCCGAAGGGTCTTTGTGGTAATACCGGCGGCGGCGGCAGCCCTTTCCTTTGTCGGGTTGGTCAGCAGGGCCAACAGGGCCTTTTGCTGCTTGGGTGTCATTCACTCCCTCCTTTCCGTTGGTAATTTTTGATAGTTTCGAGCCCCTTTGGGTCGAGCACATCCAGACTTTCCGCTATTCTGACAATGGCGCAGGCTTCCCCGTCTGACCAGGCGCAGAGGTCTTGCCTGCAATCAAAATACCTAAGGTCGTCAGCGCTCGCAAAGAACAGTGGGCAGATTTTCATTTGCTGATTCCTCCTTTCCCTCAAATGGATCATACTCGGGGTCATCATCCAGCGGGCCCAGGTCCTGATAGTAGAAGTGGTGCTTCTTGCCGCCGTTGCCACTCGTTTTTGTTGTAGAATGAACAATTCCGTCGTAGTCAAACAAGGGCTTGTCCAGGGCGTTGAGTTCATGCCCCAGCTGCTTCACATTCACCGCCAGATAGGTTCTTGCTATGTACTTCCCGGCCTCCATCAGCTCCTTAGCCGTGCCGTCCCAACGGTGCTCCGAGGACTGCTCCAGCAGCTTCTTTACGGTCTTGACAATGGGGCTTTGGTCATAGGCCAGCCGGGCCCGCTGCTCTGCCAGCCAATCCACCGCGCCCAGCTGCTTCCATGTCCAGCTCCCCTTGTCGAACCGTATCACGGTATCGCTCTGCTCCACGTCCCGGCCTGTAATGTGAAGGGCGGCTTCCTCGTCGGTACGCTTGGCTTTGGTGATTACCCATGTTGTGTCAGCCGCGCCCATAATGCCATTGGTGCCGGAAATCTGGTTGAATGGGTCATCGTCGTCCCTCATCTTGCGGTTATGGTGGACAAACAGCACCGATACCCACCGCTTGTCCATAAAGCCCTTGATGGTCTCCATCTCCCGGTAATCCTGGGCGTACCCGGATTCTCTTGGGAGGGCCTGCCCCCGTACCTTCTGAAGGGTGTCAATGATAATCAGCCGGGTAGACGGGAGGCGCCTCAGATGGTCCTCTATCGTGTCCAAAAGGCCGTTATCCAGCTTGGGGGCCTCTGTGGAGAAGTAGAACCCTTCCGGTGGGGGCTTCCCGTTCAACACCTTGTTCAGGCGGTCTTGCAGGCGACTCAGGCTGTCCTCCAGGGCCAGATACAGCACGCCCGCCCGTCTTGTCGTGTGCCCCATAAACGGGGCACCAGCGGCCACACAGAGCCCCAAATCGAGAACCAACCAGCTCTTACCGATTTTTGAGGCGGCAGAAAGCAGGCCTGTACCCTCTGGGAGAATGCCGTCCACGAGGAATTTTATCGGGGGCAGGTCCGCTTTCTGAAGCTCCTGGGCGGATATCGTCTTGAGGGGCTGAACCGCCGGGGGCGCATCCTCATCCAGGCTATTGTCTAGCTGGAACATCTCCGCCACCGTCTGCCCTTGAGCAAGCAGGGATTCTACTGAGTCGGCCAGCACGTCGAGCGGGACATCCCTTGCCCGGTAATGTTCTATAGTCTCCAGCGGGACGCCAACGCCCATCAGGTAGGCGAGGGCGTCATCAATCATTGGAAGGCCCCCTTTGTTTCAGAGCTTCATTTGCCACCGCAGAAAGCGCGGAAGACAGAAGCGCAATCTTTATTTGTTCAGGTGAGAGCTGTAGGATTGCTTCAAGGATTTCACGTTCTAAATCAGTCATTTTGTTATACCACATAAACTCACCCCCGGCTTGGACCTGACGGCCTATGGGCGTTAAATTTGAGCTTCCCACCACACAGAGCGTCCACAAACTGGAGGCGCGGCGGGTGGATAGGCTTCTCATACTCCTGGAGCTCTTCTCTGGCCTGCTGAAGCTCCGCCTCTGCCGTCTGGAGTGCTTCAAACAGTTCGGCAGACGGTCCGGCGTCAAGAGCCTGTTTTTTCAGTGCCCGAATGCGCCGAGTCTTTTGGTCCAGTTTGGTCAAGAGCTCAATGCGCCCATGCTCCCACCGCTCGAACTCAAAATAGTCCATCATATGTCTATATCCCTCCCTTGTGGGGGTTCCGGGCGGCGTAGGCGGCCTCGGACTCCCGGCAGACAGCTTCAAACGAGCGGGCCTTCCGCCCCGTGGTCAAGGGGGCAGACGCATCCGCAAAAAAGCTAGTGGGCTTTGTTACCTTTTCTTCGCTCCACCACGGGGCTTTATCCTTCCGCTGTTTCCGCCTGTGAGGATTCCGGGCGGTGTAAGCGGCTTCCGACTCCGCACAAACCCGCTCGAAATCGCATGATACACGCCGCTGGGCCTCCATCTCATCGGGGGCCATCTGATACATTGTAAGCAGTTCCTGTAGGCTGGGCCCGGCCCCTGGTGCGTCGGGGATGGGCCGGGAGCGGTGGGCGGCAAGCCGCTCCATCAGCTCCACCGCCCGGTCCATTTTTGCCGAAACCTCCACATCCCGGCACACCCGCATAAAGCGGGCCACGGCGTCCCTGTGCCGCCTCTCCCGACCCTTATCGCTGGACCCTACGGCAGAGCCGCCAGCAGGGATAACGGCGAACTGGGGCCCGTCAGCAGCACACCGGTTTCTTTTACCCATGGTGCCCACTACATCGGTGGTAAACAGAGAAAAACTTTTGTTCTTTTCTATCATATCTTGATGTTCCTCCAATCATAATCACACACTGGGCAGCTCCGGCCCCTGCGCTCTGGCGTTTACCCACTCCAGCAGGAGCGTGCGGGGGATGCGGTGAATGCTCCCAATCTTCACGCAGGGGAAGCCCTCTATGTGCGTCCAGTTATAGCAGGTGTTTTCACTGATTTTCAGCAGTGCAGCGGCTTCCTTCACCGTCAGAATTTCATCTTCCATCAGCGGTTCCACCCTTAACAGGCTTATACCGGGTGACTGTGTACGCTTCTGCAATCCGGTGATCCGCCTTGATAGGCAGCGCGGAAAAGAACGCCTGCGCGGCCTCCAGTGTGTCAAAGCGGCGGTCCGGCCAGGTGGTCCACGCCGTATCCCAGTGGTGGGCCTTGCTCTGAATCACGTAGTAGCTCATAGACTCACCCCCTGCGGCCAGACGGCCAGGAGTGCGGCCCTGAGTGTGCTGTAGGCCGTTCCACGGTAATACCAAAGCCCTTTGTGATATCTCATATGTACCTCCATTTCTCCGCCCGCTCGCGGCTGGGTCCTTACTTCCGCTCCGGGGCGCTGTCGCAGGTCAGACGGGCGGTCAGGAATGCCATACCCTCGGTAAAGGACAGGAACTTTTCCTTTTCCACCTCCGTCAGGAGCGGCACCAGCTTCCCGCAGGTCTCCATGATCTTTTTCTCCTGTTCGGACATTTCGGTTCACCTCCAATTCTTCAATGACGATATTATATACTTCTATAGCGTCATTGTCAAGCGATCATCCTTCTATGACGGATTTCCTTGACAATGAAGTATCTTTGCAGTAAAATTATCTTGCCAAGTGTGGCAGACATACACCCGAAAAAAATACCCTGTATACACTGTAACCCACTATGGCCGCAAATGGTAACAGTTGTAGACAGTGGGTCAGAGTGGGAAAAGGCGTTTTTTTTTCATACACTGTATGCCACACGGGAAAGGAGGTGATACCATGAACACACGTATAAAAAAACTGCGCAAGGCTCTGGACCTTACGCAGCAGGCTTTTGCTTTAAGAATTGGGACTTCTGCGAATGTGCTTACGAATTATGAAACCGGGCGCCGCAATCCGTCCAGCTCCGTAATCAACAACATCTGCAAGGAGTTCCGGGTCAATGAGGACTGGTTGAGGACCGGGGCCGGGGAGATGTTCCGGGAGATATCCCGCGACGATGAAATAACCGCCTTTGTCAACGACGTACTGAGCGGGGAGTCTGAGGACTTCAAGCGACGGTTTATCGCAGCCCTGTCCCACCTGAGCGCGGAGGGCTGGGCCGCGCTGGAGCAGCTGGTGGAAGACACGGCCCTCAGAAAGGACGCAGAGACGCCCGTCCCGCCTGGGTACAGCAGCCGGGCGGAGCTGGAGGCGGAAGCGGATGAGTTTGCGGCAATGGCGCGGGAGCAATTTCTTTCCGAGAAGATACCGGGATATCAAGCGCCCTCTGCGAGCGGGTCAGACGATTCCGGCGGCGTGGCTTGAGGGGTCGTTTTTAACTCGGCTCCCTTTGACCAGGCTCCGATGCACGGCCAACGGACCAAATCCGCAGACAGTTTGCGGATATGAACAGACCGAAAACAGAAAAGACCGCCCCCCGGCGTAGCAGCACCGGGAGAGCGGAGAAAGGGCAGCAAGGGTTTAGAAGCTCCTAACTGCCCTTTCATTCTAGCAGGAATGGGAGGAAAAAGCAATGAAAAAATCAGCGAAAGGCACGGGTACAATCCGCAAGAAAACCGTCACCCGCTCGGGGAAGGAATACACCTATTGGGAGGCCCGTATCACTACAGGCCGGGACCCCGGCACCGGCAAGCAGATTCAGCGCTCCTTTACCGGCAAGACCCAAAAGGAGGTCCGGGAGAAGATGCAAGCGGCGGCGGTGGCCGTCAATGAGGGGACCTATACCGCTCCGCAGCGGATGACGGTAGGGCAATGGCTGGACGTGTGGGCGTCTGACTACCTGGGCGCGGTCAAGCCCTCCACCGTCCGCAACTACCGGGACCTGATCCGGCTGCACATCAAGCCCGCCCTGGGCGCGGTTCGGCTCCAGGACATGCACGCCCACACGGTCCAGAATTTCATCAACGGCATAGACCGCGCCCCGGCTACTGTGCGGCTGATTTGTGGCGTACTGGGCACAGCGCTGGAAAAGGCTATGGAGCTGGACTACATCCGGCAAAACCCGGTCAAACAATGCACGCTTCCCCGGAAGGAGCAAAAAGAGATACACCCGCTTGATGATGGAGAACTTGCCGCGCTGCTGGCAGCGGCACAGGGCGGAGAACTGGAGTACTTTATCACCGTGGCACTCTTCACAGGCATGCGTATGTCTGAGCTGTTGGGCCTCACATGGGATTGCGTGGACTACAATAGCGGCACCATCACCGTCAATAAACAGCTTGCGCCCCCAGCCCAGAGAAAAACCGGGGAGATGTTCACCACACCCAAAAGCCACAAGCCCCGGACCGTGGCGGCAGCTCCGTCGGTGCTGGCCGCATTGAAAGCCCAGCGGCGGCGGCAGATTGAACACCAGCTCAGGGCCGGGCCCATGTGGGACAACGCCCACAACCTGATTTTCACCAATGAAAGCGGCGGGCTTATCCCCCAGCGGGACCTTGAGCGGCGTTTCCGGTCTGTAGCAGACTCCGCAGGCCTGGAGGGTATGCGCTTCCACGACTGCCGCCATACCTTCGCCGTGAACGCCCTCCGAGCGGGAGACGATGTAAAGACGGTTCAGGGCAATCTAGGCCACGCCACCGCCGCCTTTACCCTCGACCGCTACGGCCATTTTACCGAGACGATGCAGCAGGCCAGCGCGGCCCATATGGAGGGCTTCATCAAGAATGTTTTGAATCTGTAAAGGGAAAATATAAGGGAAAACAGGGCCGCAGGGGACGCTTAAAACCCCTGCGGCCCTTGATATTACAGGGTTTTAGCGGTTTATTGGCCTACAAGATGAAGCTGGAGGCCATCAAGCGGCGCGGAGCAAGGACGGATTTAACTTCGCCGAATAATTCGGCGAAGTTAAGAAGCGATGATGAAATCGGC
>JAAWLY010000112.1 GCA_022798155.1 Lawsonibacter sp.
TGGGCTGCTTCCCGGATGGCAATTCTGCTTTGATGCTGGTCTGTGCCAGGCTCCGCCATGTAGCTGGCACCCAGTGGGGCAACAAGAAGTACATGAATACGAAGCACTTAGAGACTACCCTGGAGGATACCTCTATTGCTGGCTGATTCTATTCTGCCAGAGCCTGCAAACTATTTTGTGCATTATTCTTGACATTACCAGGGGAAAAGCTCTGCCAGTAATATAGGACTTTGCACACATAATAAATATCCCCCGGCCTAGCCGGGGGATATTTATTATGCCTGTTCGGGATGATGGCCCTCGGTAGCCAGATAGGCCGGACCGTTACTCTCCACCTTTGCGTAGGCGCGCCGGCGGACAAACACCATAAGGAAGAAGAGGTGGAACAGGGCGGTAAGCAGCCAAGAGACAGGGTAAGAGAGGTACAGGCAGGCGGGGGTGTGATAGATGGGGAAGGCGGTGGCAACCCACACCAGCCGGAGCAGGCAGGCCCCCGCGATGGAGGTGAGCATGGGGATCACCGAACTGCCCAGGCCCCGGAGTACGCCGGCCAGCACCTCCATGATGCCGCAGAGGAAGTAGGGACAGGCGGTGTAAAACATCCGCGTCAGGGCCTGCTGGATCACGTCTGCCTCGCCGGGGGCGTAGATATTGGCCAGAGGGGCGCCGAAAAGGTAGGCCAGATTGCCAAAGACCAAGCCGAACAGCGCCGCAAAGGCCGCGCACAGCCAAGCCACCCTGTCCACCCGGTCGCACTTGGCGGCCCCGTAGTTCTGCCCCACAAAGGAGATGGACGCCTGGTGGAAGGCGTTCATGGTGACATAGACAAAACCCTCGATGTTGGACGCGGCAGCGGCACCGGCCACCAGGGCGGGGTCGTTAAAGGAGTTGAGGGAAGACTGGATTACCACATTGGACAGGGAGAACACCACCCCCTGAAATCCGGCAGGGAGGCCTACCCGGAGAATTTGGGTGACCAACCTTCGATCCAGCCCCAGTTGCTTCAGGTCCAAGTGAAGGGGCCCCGGTTCCAGCATCAGGCAGCGTACCACCAGAGCGGCGGAGATGTACTGAGAGATGATGGTAGCCAAGGCGACACCGGCCACGTCCAGGTGGAAGCCGATGACAAAAACCAGGTTGAGGACCACGTTGACCACTCCAGCGAGGGTGAGGAAATACAGCGGCCGCTGGGTGTCGCCCTGGGCCCGGAGGATGGCGGCTCCGAAGTTATAGGTCAGGTTGGCGGGCATGCCCAAAAAGTAGATGCGTAGGTAGATGGTGGCCAGGTCGATGACGTCGGTGGGGGAGGACATCCACTCCAACAGCTGCCGCACCATCACCACGCCGAAGATCATCATGGCGACGCCGCTGGCCAGGGCCAGAGTCATGGCGGTGTGGACGCTGCGGCCGACGTTGTCGTACCGCCCGGCCCCCAGGTCCCGGGAGACCACCACATTGGTGCCCACTGACAGGCCGACGAAGAGGTTAATCATCAGGTTGATGAGCGAGGTGTTGGACCCCACTGCCGCCAGGGCCTCTTTGCCGGCGAAACGGCCCACCACAACCACATCCGCCGCGTTGAACAGCAGCTGGAGCAGGCTGGAGGCCATCAGCGGCAGGGCGAAAAGCAGGATTTTGTCGGCCAGAGACCCGTTGCACATATCAATGCTGTGGCTTTTTTTCACGATACCTGATTCCCCTTTTAAGATTCATTTTGACAACCAGATTATCTTACTACAGGAAAACCGGCCAGTCTAGTAAAAAAATAAACAAATGTGGTTATCCCTTTCACTCAGCCGCCGGAAAGTCCTGAATATGGGACTCAAGAGGTAATATAATTAGGCCATGCAACAGAAAAGAGAGGAAACGAGTCATGGTGAAGAGAAAGCGGTACCCCTATGAGGGAATTTTCTACAAAAGCAAAATGTCGGGAATACTTGGCAAATCTGCGGTGCCCGGATGGGTTCATCTGTCCAATCAGCTGAGTTATAGGGATAACCACATTTTGAAATAGCCTTGTTCAGGCCTGGACGCTGATTTCCGGTGCAGGTGAGGGGGTCTCCGCTGCCGTGCTGGCGGCGTAGCCCTGGATGGCACTCTCAACTGAAGTCTGTGCAGCGGAGCTCAGCTCCTGCATCTGGGTGCGCAGTTCCAATCTGCTGGCGGCCAAATGGTCCTGCTGGCGGTTGTCGATTTCCGTCTCGCGCAGGTAGCCCGACTCCCGAAGGAGCCGCTGGGTCTGACGGCGGCGCAGCTCATGGCGCAGGCGCTTGGCCTCGCGCAGGCGCTTTTCCTTCTCCAGTCGGGCCTGCCGGACGGCGGAGGCCTTTTCCTGAGACAGCTCCCGCTTTTTGCGGCCCGCCCGGTTTACCGTTTTTTGCAACTGGTTGATGGCAGCCTGGATACGGTCGGCGTTGTCGGGGTCGCTGCCCTTGGCCGCCCGGAGCTGGGCGATTTGCCGCCGGGCGTAGCCGGAGGCGGCGTCCACCTCTCCCGTACTGCGGGCCCGGGCCAGCTTGGAGCAGGCCAGAATGGCGGCGTCGCCATAGCGGCGGTGGGTTTTGGTCTGCTGAAGCATCTTTTCCCGCTGCTCGGTCTGCTCCCGGGCCTCCTTTATCATCTCTGACAGTGTCTTGCGGTCCTCCTCCGGGACGCCG
The DNA here is from genome assembly GCA_022798155.1 of Lawsonibacter sp. Lineage (GTDB taxonomy): Bacteria > Bacillota > Clostridia > Oscillospirales > Oscillospiraceae > Lawsonibacter. The sequence continues at coordinate 2,658 of JAAWLY010000112.1, forward strand.
GCCAAGACATCCTGCTCCCCACGGGTGGGAGCGGTTTGGCCGGACGCATTCTGGCTGGATACGGTCTGTTCCTGATAATAACCGTTGGCGCCCACCGCTGATATGCCCACAAAATCCCCTCCTATCCAATACCCTTTTTATATTTATCGGACAAAGTGAAGAAAACCATAAGAGTATTCTATCGCTTTATGCGCTTGCGTGGTATTTTGCCGCACAGGCGTTTTTTGTTTCCCCGGCTTTGGGACAAGCCCAAGGTGCGGGGCCGGCCTATACTGATGTGGCGCAGAAAAGTTGACACCTCCAACTCACAGAAAAGGAGTAAAACAACGAGAGTAAGGAAGGTGCATAAAATGGCACGGGAACAGAGGAAATATGAGAAGGAGTACAAGGTGCAGGCAGTAAAGCTAGCGAAGGAGAGCGAAGCGGGAAAAGCTGCGAAGGAACTGGGTATACCGGTGGATACGCTGTACGGGTGGCAGAAAGCGGTGCGGGAAGGACGGCTGGAGGCAGGCCCAGGCTCCCGGGGTCCTGGCGAGGCCATGAGTCCGGCGGAAGAGCTGGGGGCGCTGCGCAAGCAGATCAAGGCGCTGGAGCGAGAGAACCGTCGGCTGAAGGAAGAGAACGAGTTTTTGGCGGAGGCCAGCGCTTTTTTCGCCGCGAGCCGTCGGAAGTCAACAAGGAGCAACGAATGAAGTTCTTTGCGCAAAAGACAGACGGCGGCAAGAATAAGGGGAAAATAGCCCTGTGCTGTCGGGTCTTGGAGGTGAGCTGGCAGAGGTTTTATCCGTATCTTTCGCGGCAAAATCGGCCCTGGAAGTACCAAGGGCTGGCGGACACCATGCAGGAGATCCGTGACGAGGACGTCTGTAACGACACCTACGGGTGATCTTGTAAATATCAGTTTGTAGAGCTTACGGAGCAGTACGCCGATATATGGATAAACTGAAAGCCCCGCCTGACGGCGGGGCTTTTTCATGTACAGGTTTACTCGTTGGCGGGCACGTGGATGACCCCCACGGGGCACTCCTTTACGCAGATCTGGCAGCCCACGCACTTGTCCTGGTCGATCTTGGCCAGGAAGTTCTCCACGGTGATGGCCTCCTTGGGGCAGGCCTTGGCACACTTCATGCAGCCGATACAGCCGGCGGTGCAAGCTTTCCGGGTGTCGGGGCCCTTGTCCTTGTTCTGGCACAGGACCACAGGCTTGCGCTTGTGCTCAGGAACGATGGAGATAACAGCGTTGGGGCAGACAGCGGCGCAGGCGCCGCAGCCGGTACACTTGGTCCGGTCCACGTGGGCGATACCGTCCACAATGTGGATGGCGTCGAAGGCGCAGGCCCGGGTGCAGTCGCCGTAGCCCAGGCAGCCGAACTTGCACATACCGTCGCCGCCATACAGGCCCTTAACGGCCTGGCAACTCTGCACGCCCTGGAACTCGTACTTCTTGCCCGTCTTGTCGCAGGTACCGGAGCAGGCAACCACCGCCTTCATGGGGGTGGAGGAGCCGGCCTCCACGCCCATGATCTCCGCAATCTTGGCGGCACAGGCAGCGCCGCCAGGGATGCACTTGTTGACAGCGTTGCCGTCCTCCACCACGCTCTTGGCGTAGTCAGCACAGCCGGCACAGCCGCAGGCGCCGCAGTTGGCCCCCGCCAGCACGGAGGTAATCTTTTCCACCCGCTCATCCACAGGGACATACATAAAGATGGAGGCGGCCACCAGGATCACCGCGCCAATCAGGCCGATGACGGTCACCAGGATAATTGCCATTAAAATTGGATTCATACTACTCTCCCCCTCCTATCAAGACACAACGCCGAAGATGGCGTCTACAATGCCGCCGAAGCCCATGAAGGACAGGGAGGTCACCGCTGCGGCCACCAGGGTGATGGGCAGGCCCTCAAAGCACTTGGGGGTAACGGCCTGCTCCACCCGGCGGCGCACGCCGGAGAAGAGGACCATGGCCACCAGGAAGCCGATGCCGGCGCCGGCGGCGCAGACGATAGACTCGATGAAGTTGTAGCCGTTGTCCAGGTTCAGGATGGTCACGCCCAGGATGGTGCAGTTGGTGGTGATCAGGGGCAAATACACGCCCAGGGCCTTGTACAGGGCGGGGATGAACTTTTTCAGGAAGTTCTCCAGCAGCTGAACCAGGATGGCGATAATCAGGATAAACACGATGGTCTGGAGGTAGCTCATGTCCCGGGCGGTATTCTCCATACCCTCCGGGCACAGCAGCAGCTTGTAGATGGGCCAGGTGGCGGCGGTGGCCATGACCATGACGAAGGTGACGGCCAGAGACATGCCCACGGCGCTGTCCAGCTTTTTAGACACGCCCAGGAAGGGGCAGATACCCAGGAATTTGGCAAGGACGTAGTTGTCCACCAAAATCATGGTAAAGAAGATAACGGCAAGTTTCACCATTACGCGTTACCTCCTTCCACAGCGGGGGCTTCCTTCTTGGGGCGGGTGGTCAGCCAGGTGGCGCCGGCCATCAGGATACCGAACACGAAGAAGCCGCCAGGGGCGCTGGTCATCAGGGAGAAGGTGTCCACCGACTCGGGGATGATCCGGATGGAGAAGTCGGCCCCCAGGGCGGGGATCAGCTTGCCCAGGCCGGCCATCCAGGTGCCGGAGCCAATGATCTCACGGATGGAGCCCATGATGGTCAGGGTGATGGTAAAGCCGATGCCCATGCCGATGCCGTCCAGGGCGGAGTCCACAACGCCGTTCTTGGAGGCGAACATCTCGGCACGGCCCAGGATGATGCAGTTGACCACGATCAGGGGCAGATACACGCCCAGGGCCTTGTCCAGGTCGGGCACATAGGCCTTGACCACCATCTGCACGATGGACACAAAGCCGGCGATGACGGTGATGTAGCAGGGGATGCGCACCTGGTCAGGGATGATCTTCCGCAGGGCGGAAATGACGATGTTGGAGCACAGCAGCACGAAGGTAGCGGCCAGACCCATGCCGATGCCGTTGGAAGCCATGGTGGTGGTGGCCAGGGTGGGACAGGTGCCCAGGACAAGCCGCAGAACCGGGTTCTCGTTCAAAATGCCGTTGGTAAGGATGCTCATTTTACTTTTTTCACTCATCTTGACTCACCTGCCTTTCAGGATTTTGGGATGGCGTTGTACGCCTCAATGGCGGAGTTGACCGCCCGAAGCAGCGCCTTGCTGGAGATGGTAGCGCCGTTGTGGGCGTCCACGTCCTGGCCCAGCACCAGGGCCTGGCTGGCGCTCTTGCCCATATACCGCTCCCAGTAGGAGGGGGTGGCGGTGACGTTGCTGCCGAAGCCGGGGGTCTCGGAGGCGTCGGTGACCTTGATCTGCTTCAGCGTTCCGTCGGGGGTGAAGGCGGACATGACGGTGATGGTGCCGCCGTAGCCCTTGGAGGTGCTGGTAATCACATAGCCTGCGCCGTTGTTGGCGGCGTAGACGTCAGAGACGTTTTCCACCTCGATGCCCTCCACGGGGGCAAAGTCGTCCGCCTCGGGCAGCAGCTCGGTGCGGGCCAGCCGCTCGGCCTCAGCCTTCGCCTCGGCAATCACAGGGGCGGTGGCGGAGTTGGTGGCGGCCAGGGCCCCGGTAATCACGATGCAGATGACGCACAGCACCACGATGGGCTTAAACACTTTGTTCCAGTTGCTCATTTCGCGGCCGCCTCCTTCTTCTTTTTGGCGATGCCCAGCTTATCCTGCCGGGTGTTGACCTCGATGTAGGGGGTAATCAGGTTCATCAGCAGGATGGCGAAGGACACGCCCTCGTTCATGTTGCCAAATTTACGGATCAGCATGGTGACAACCCCCAGGAAGAGTCCGGCAATGAGCTTGCCCTTGTCTGTGGTGGGGGAGGTGACATAGTCGGTGGCCATGAAGAAGGCGCCCAGCATCAGGCCGCCGGACAGCAGCTGAACCACGGGGTCCATGCCAAAGCACAGGGACAGCACGGCCACAGTGGCCAGATAAGTAACGGGAATCATGGGGCTGATGACCTTGGTGGCAATCAGGTAGATGCCGCCGATCAGGATGGTGATGGCGCAGGTCTCGCCCAGCACGCCGCCGTGGGTGCCCAGCAGCAGAGTGACATAGGAATCAGCGCCCAGCTCGCCGGCCGCGGCCAGAGGGGTGGCGGAGGCCAGGGCGTCTACGCCGTTGGCAGGCAGGGGGAAGGCGGACATCTTGGCGCCAAAGCCCACAGCCAAGGCGATGCGGGCCACGATGGCGGGGTTGGCGAAATTGTAGCCCAGGCCGCCGAAGAGCTGCTTGATGATGACGATGGCGATGAACGCGCCCACAATGGCCATCCACCAGGGAAGGCTGGCGGGCATGTTGAAGGCCAGCAGCATACCGGTGACCACGGCGGAGAAGTCCGCTATCGGGATCTCCCGGCCCATCAGCTTGCAGTAGGCCCACTCAAAAAAGACACAGGCCGCCACCGTAACGGCGGTGACAATCAGAG